>JAGOZY010000081.1 GCA_018058445.1 Negativicutes bacterium
GACTCGTATGATAATTGCGCCGATAGTTCCATAGATAATAACCCGTTTTCGGATATCTGTCGGAACATTTCGTGCTGCCATTCCGATGATGATGGCGTTATCACCGGCTAATACAAGATCGATGACGAAAATAGAAGCGAGAGCAGTAAGAAACTCTATAGTAAGAAAAGACGAAAGATCCATTTTTATTAACCTCCCTAATTTTAAGACAATCAACCTACTAGGATAAAAAGTAGGTATTGCCCTAAGACGGTAGTGCAGACTTGGTGGTTCTGAAGAAATCAGTTCACCAGCAAGTGATTGCGGGTACTTCCATAAAACAAGATTATGACCTCGTCATAGAAATTATTAATGAAATCAATAAAATTGTCAATCCTTTTCAGATGAAGTTTCTTGTATACATTAATTTAGTATCAAAAGCATTGGGAGCTACTAAAAAGTAGCTCCCAATATTTTTTCTGTTTAATAATCTGAACTTGGTGCTTGTTCTGCTTTCAGATAATGAGAGAACCCAAGAATTCCTCCTGAAAACAATAAAGCTAGTCCCCATTTGTGTAAACTCGTTAAAGTTAGATACTCTTTTAGGAACGGTTCTTTTGTAATCATATCTGCTGCTGTCAAAATAATGACTAGCGCACCTACAGTCAGAACCATTGGAAATTTATCGACGGCTTTAATGAAGAATGTGCTTCCCCAGATTACGAGAGGAACTGTGATTGCGATTCCGAGAACAACGAGTAGGGTACTACCATTTGAAGCACCTGCAACAGCCAAAACATTATCAAGACCCATCACGGCATCTGCGATGACAATGGTTCTGACTGCAAGCCAAAATTGACTTTTTGGAGCAATTTCATGACTGCTTTCATCAGTGAGAAGCTTGTAGGAGATGTAGAGAAGAGCAACTCCGCCGACAAAAAGTAAACCAGGTAAGTTGAGGAGATGAACGACTCCAACTGTTGCGACGATTCGCGTTCCGATTGCTCCAGCTGTCCCAAGTAGGATGACCTGCTTTTGGCGATCTACAGGTACGTTTCTGGCTGCCATCCCAATGACGATGGCGTTGTCTCCGGCCAAGACTAGATCAATAATTAAAATTGCCCCCAGAGCCATGAGGAATTCGGTGGAGAGAAAAAATGAGAGATCCATAATATCAAACCCTTTCATATGTAGATATGGGATGAAGTTTGAGAATCATTTTTTACAACAAAAAAGACCCCATCCCAAGATTGGGATAAGGTCTGGCTCAACGTCGTTTACGCTGGAACGAATCCGGAAGAGCGGACTCTTCGAAGTGACGATTTCGTTCTGGCTACTCCCCTTATACAAGTTTCATTTTAAGCGAAAATCGTTCATTTGTCAATATTTATTAATGTTAATTATTTTTGAGAATGCTATAAAGATACCTAGTTGCTGAGATCCTCAAGCTGTAGAGAAAGCTCTTCCCAAAGAGCCATTTGTTGCTCGATTGTTTGACGGATTTTTTCGTGTCGCTTGCCTAGTTCTCTCCCTTCGGGAGTTTCCCAAAGAGAGTGATCTTGAAAAACGAGTTCGAGTTCTTCTTTTTCTTTTTCAAGTTCGGCGATTTTTCGTTCGAGTGTGCTAATCTCATTTACGATTCGCTTTCGCTCTTGCTTTGGATTGATGGCTTTCGTAGGAGCCTGAGCTTTTGCTGATCTTCCGGTTGTAATAGATTCTGGTGCGATCGGGATTGGACGTTTTTTGTAGGTTTCGTAGTCTTTGTAATTCCCTGCATATTGAATAAGTTGTCCCTCTTCAATTGACCAAAGATGATCGGCAATCTGATCGATAAAATAACGGTCATGAGAAATAACTAAAAATGTGCCTGTATAGTGTCCAAGAGCTCGCTCCATCGTTTCCTGAGAAGGTATATCCAGATGATTGGTTGGTTCATCAAGGATCAAGAAATTTGAGCCACTCAGTAGAAGCTTCAAGAGCGCAATTCGCGCTCGCTCACCGCCGCTAAGACTGCCAATCGTTTTATAGACATCGTCGCCAGTAAAAAGAAAGCGACCTAATAATTTTCGAGCTCGATTTTCTGTCATGATCGGATCTTGCAGAAGCTCATTGAGAATCGTGTCATTTGGATTTAAGTCGTCATGATGCTGAGAAAAATAACCGATTTGAGTATTTTTACCGAGTCGATGAACTCCTGAAATTGCTTCTAATTTCCCAACCAAAGTTTTGACTAACGTCGTTTTTCCAGTGCCGTTTGGACCGACAAGAGCGACCCCCTGTCCGCGCCTTAACGTAAGCGACAGCGGGGCGAGAAGCGGATCTTGTCCAGGATAACCAATCACTAAATCCTCAAGGGTCAAAACAGGATCATTCCCAAGTACTTTTGGTGTAAAGATCAATTCACCTAGTTGCTCTTCCAATTCTGGTGCACTGAGTTTTTCAAGTCGGTTTAAGATTGATTGGCGACCACGGGCCTGTTTGGATTTGATGCCTGCTCGGAAGCGATCAATATAAGCTTCTGTTTTAGCGATTTGTTCTTGCTGCCGCTCAAAAGCCCGCATTTTGCTTTCTCGCTCAGTCTGGAGAATATCTAAGTAACGCGAATAAGCGCCTGGATAAAGAGATGCACTGCCTTCTGCGAAAGCGAGCGTAGTTGTCGTTGTACGATCTAAGAAAGAACGATCATGAGAAATGACGAGAACCGCACCTGAGAAACTGGCTAGAAAATCCTCTAGCCATTGGAGCATTAAAATATCCAGATGATTGGTTGGCTCATCTAGAAAGAGGAGGTCCGGCTCAGAAAGAAGTAAGCGTGCTAAGGCTAACCGCGTTTTTTCGCCACCACTTAGCACAGAAGCATGATCGTTCCAGGTATCTGGCGGAAAGCCTAGTCCTTGAGCAACTTTCGTTAACTTAAATTCCTGATCATATCCACCTAAATGCTCAAATCGATGCTGGACTTTTCCATATTCTTCCATTAATTCTTGCTGCTCTTCCGGCTGAGCATGTGTCATTTTGTATTCAAGATCGGCTTTACGCACCTCAAGCTGTCGGCACTCAGCAAATGCTTCTTCAAGAATCTGCCGTACTGTTGATTCCGGGGACCAGCTTTGAAACTGCTCTAGATAACCGATGCGAAGCCCTGAGCTATGAATAACTTGTCCGTAGTCCGCTTCTTCAAGGCCACAAAATATTCGAAAAAAAGTGGTTTTTCCTGCTCCATTAGGACCGACAATGCCGATGCGATCCTCTTGATGGACCTCAAAGTCCAGATTTTTGAAAATATCCGTAGCTCCATAGGATTTACCTAGCTGAGTGATACGCGCGAATAACATGATTGATGCTCCTTATACTATCAAGGTCTTATTTCTTTTTACGAAGAGGTTTAGTTTGAGGAATTTCTTCGGTTGGGTCAGGGACGAGCCAAGGTCCAAAGGGTAGTTTTTTTTCTTGCCAGCCAGTCCACAAAAAGCAGGCCAAGGCGATAAAGAAAAAAATCAGCGAAGAGAGTTGAGCTGACTTCAGCCCAACAGTCAGATCCACATAATCTCCTCGCAAAAACTCTAAGCCAAAACGCAACATAGAATACAACATGACATAGAGGGCGAAAACTTGACCCTTTGCATGATTTAACGTCCGCATTCCAAGTAGAAGAACTAAAATGACAATATCAAGCTGACTTTCCCAGATTTCAGCTGGCCAGAGGGGTTGATTGCCATAGACTTTTCGAGCGAGTGTGTCTGGTTGATATAGGATACCGAAATCGCCTCCGGTTGGACGGCCGAAAGCGTCGCCATTCATCAGGTTAGCCATTCGTCCGATTGCTTGTCCGACGATGAGAGCCGGAGCGGCGACGATATCGGCAAAGGCCCAGACGTCGATGTCGTGTTTTTTCATGTACCAGTACCCAGCTAGCATACCTGCGACTACGCCGCCTTGGATGGCCATGCCACCTTGCCACACAAAAGGAATTTCAAGGAGATTATGTTGATAATAATCCCAATCAAAAAAGAACACGTCCCATAGGCGAGCTCCAATAATTCCAGCAAATCCACAATAAAGACCCATATCCAGAACATGGCTGTGCCAACGGCCATCTTGCCGGGCAAAAAAATAAGCCGTTAAAATAGCGAACAAAATAGCAGAAAGTAAGATCAGCCCATAAGCGCGGACTGGAAAATCACCAATAAAGAATAAATAAGGATGCATAATGTCCTCCCCGAATAAAAGATCCTTCCTATTATACCATGTAAGGCGAAGGATAAAGCGATTAAGATCATTTTTACTAGGACAAGCGAGCCTTGCAAATATCTGCTCAAATCTCGTATGATGAAAGGAGATCAACGAGATCAAATCATTTCTTAGAGGAGAGGTTTTTATGAAAAAGTGGAAGATCGGACTATTCGCCGGTTTAATGATGTTAGTCAGTACTTTTTCCAGTGTAGCCCAAGCGGATGTTGGGGTGACTCAGGGGAAAAAGATGACTCCATTTTCTGTAATGAGTTTAGATGGGAAAAGTTTTGAACTAGGCTATCAAGGATATCCGATGGTTATTAACTTTTGGGCGACTTGGTGTCCACCCTGCAAAACTGAAATGCCAGAATTAATGCT
The DNA here is from genome assembly GCA_018058445.1 of Negativicutes bacterium. Taxonomy (GTDB): domain Bacteria; phylum Bacillota; class Negativicutes; order JAGOZY01; family JAGOZY01; genus JAGOZY01. The sequence goes on from JAGOZY010000081.1 coordinate 4,591, forward strand.
TTTCACCGAACGAAATACCGGGGTGGAATTTTATGCAGTATCGATCCAAGAAGATCCTGCAACGATTCGTGATTTTATCCGTCAAAATGGAATTCGTTTTACTCCAGTGATTGATACGACTGGTGCAGCAGCTCAAAAATATCGGGTCAGTGCAATTCCTACGACAATTGTTGTGAACCGGCATGGTGAAATTATTTATCGAAAAACCGGACCAGTCACTGCCGCTGAATTAGAAAATGTGTTGAAGCGAGGGAACTAATGGATTCGATTACTTTAGCAGGTGCTTTTCTTGGCGGACTCTTATCCTTTTTTTCGCCCTGTACGCTTCCGCTTCTTCCAAGCTTAGTTACTTTTTTACAAACAGAGGATGAAGTGCCTCGGCTGGATTGGCGACGTTGGGTACTCTTTTGGCTTGGATTTACGATCGTTTTTATCCTAATGGGGAGCGTGGCATCCACATTAGGCGAGTTATTTTTTGAATATCAGACAATTCTTCAAAAAGTCAGCGGTATTTTTGTGATTTTAATGGGATTCTTTCTTCTCGGTCTCGGGATGAGAAGCTTTTTAAGCCGAGAATATAGACCACTTTTGGGCAAAAATTTCGGAAAAGCCTTTAGCGGTCCTTCAGGCGCTTTTTTTCTTGGAATTGCATTTACTGTGGGCTGGACTCCCTGTAGTGGGCCGATTTTAGCGGCGGTTTTAGCAGTTGCCGGAAATGGAGAAAACCCGACTGCCGGGGCCGTACTTTTAGCGGCTTATGCAATCGGGTTTGGTGTACCTTTTGGAATACTAACCATATTCTTTGATCGGTTGTTTGTTCATGTGAAAGGAATTTTCCCCTATTTGGTTTGGATTCAGAGAATCGCTGGCGTGCTTTTAATTATTCTTGGCATCTTAATCTATCTAGATAAATTAGGTCCTTTGATTCTACGCTATACAATTTGAATTGGCTTGAAATTTAGAGCGTCACAGGAAGTCAGAATACAAGGCAGCCCTTCCGGGGTTTTCTTTGGTGCGAGAGCTGCTACGTTTTCACCATGCAAGTGTCCATAGATACAAAGGTCAATTGGATAGTTAGCGATCAGCTCACTGAGCGGACTGGGCTGATTTTCTGAAAAAACGGGTGGATAATGGATTAGCAAAATTCGTCGGTTAGCTGGTAATTCGGTGAGTGCTTCGAGGGCTCTTTTGAGCCGCTCTAATTCGCGCT
>JAGOZY010000082.1:0-3567 GCA_018058445.1 Negativicutes bacterium
ACTCCCTCGTCTTTTCGCTCAGCGGGAGTCACTTCAACTTTCTCTACTTGTTTGCCTCTAAACTGTGATGCTTGTTTATCGATTTCACCAGTCATGCGAGAAAAAAGTTGTTTCGCTGGAAAATACATAATCTGAGCAAAAATAGAGTTCACCACCGCCACAAGAGGCACGATCGTTAAAAGTAGCAACATCATTAATGAATCAGGAATATTTACCGCTATCTTCATAATAATAACGAAAGTGCTTCCACTCGCTATTGTCGCAAGAAATGTACTGACCCCAGGCCGAAGATCCAGCTGAAAGCTTTTCGTCCGAATGACCAGAGGAATCCGAACCAGAAGCCAAGCTACAAAAGCGCCTACAGGCTCACTCAAGAGATTCGCCAGCGGAAAAAGAGATTTCGATAAAGCGAGTCCCATCATTCCAGCAGCTACTCCAATCACCAAGGACTGCTTTGCTGTCGGTCTGCTGAGGAAAATCGACAAACAGTACATCGAAATTAACCAGTTGGGCGTGATGCCTGCAATCGATGGCGTCACCAATTTAATAATCGCGCCAGCAGCAAGCAATAACGCTGTCACAGCAACCCAACGAAATCGACTACCAGACGTTAGGCTTAGGGGTTGCAGTTGGGTTATTTTTGAATTCATTGCTTTTTCCTCCTGATCTTACTCTCAAATAATAAAAAGTCCCCCGTCCCGAACGTTAAAATTAACGCTCAGGGACGGGGGACGATAATCCCGTGGTGCCACCCTGGTTGGATCAAATCACTTTGATCCCTCTTAACCAGTACGAGAATCCAAATAGATTCTGATACCTGCTTCCTTGCTAACGGTGGAAGTTTCCGTCGACGCCTACCCTCATAATTAAAGATCGGATCGCACCTTCCGGGCCCATTCGGCAAAACGCACACCACCGGACTTTCACTGTCTCCGGTTCGCTGAAGGCTGCCTTCTTAGCTTACTCTTCCCGTTCATCGGCTTTTTTTGATTGTAGACCTAAGTGTAGCAAAGCTTGCTCCCTCTTGTCAAATGAATTTTTTATTCTTCTTCCGGCTCAGCCAAAAGAACCTCTTCACCCACTGGCATAGCTTCGATATTTTTTAGCTGCCGCTCAATTGCCCGACCACGACGCGCTGCCAGCTCCATTTGATTGCCTGCTTCTTGGATTTTTTTCCGGCTTTTTTCAAGTAGATCAGCAAATTTACCCATCTCACTTTTGACGCCGCCCAAAAGCTGGAGAATTTCTCCGGTTTGCTCGCCCACAGCCAGAGCCCTAAAGCCCATCTGAAGACTTGCAAGAAAGGCTGTTAAGTTCGTCGGGCCAACCAAGATAATGCGTTCTTTGTTTTGGAGCTGCTCCACAAGATCAGTTCGGGATAACACCTCGGCATAAAGACTTTCGGTCGGCAGAAACATCATCGCAAAATCCGTCGTATAAGGATGTTCCACATATTTCTCCCGAATCGTTTTTGCTTCCAGCTTAATTCGGTTTTCCAAGGCCTTTAAAGCATCCGCTCCGTCTTCACCTTTTTCTCTGGCATCAATCAATCTTTGATAGTCTTCCATTGGAAATTTCGCATCAATCGGAAGCCAGATAAATGGATTATTCGGGTCATCTTGAGGAATTTTTACTGCGACTTCCACTCGCTCGGCTCGACCCGGACGGGTGGCAATATTCGTCTCCCAAACCTGCTTCGGCAAAAATTCTTCAAGAAGCCGAATCAGCTGCATCTCACCCCAAATACCACGAGTCTTCACTTGAGTCATTACCTGTCTAAGATCTCCAACCGAAGCCGCTAAGGTCTGCATTTCGCCAAGCCCTTGATGAACTTTTTCCAGTCGTTCACTAACTGTCTGGAAAGATTCGCCCAGTCGCCGCTCCAACGTTGAATGCAATTTTTCATCCACAGTCTGGCGCATCAATTCCAGTTTCGAAGCGTTGTCTGCTTGCAGCGATGTCAGCCGTCCTTCGACAGTCTGGCGAACTGATTCTAGGCGTTCTTCATTACTCTTGGTCAGTCCATCTAAGCGAGTCGAAAAGAGCTCCAGTTGACGAATTTGGGTTTCGCCGCCAGCTGACAGCTGTTTATGGAGCGCTCCCACCCACTGACCCATTTGCTGAGCCATTTCTTTGCGATTTTCGCTCATTTCATGCTGAATTTCTTTTTGAAATTCCTCTTTTTGCTGTTTTAATATCCCGTCAATTTTTGCAGATTGCTTGCTTTGATTCCACAGAAGGAGCCCAAGCCCAACAATTAAAATAATAAAAATAGCGGCGGTTTCTAGCATTCATTTTCCTCCTACCAGATTTCTCCAAATAAAATAAGCTACCTAAAAACGAATTAACTCTATCAAAATGCCAACTAATTAGAGCTCAAAAAGCTACTACCCAGCATTTTTCAGGGATGCAACGTTTGATTAGGTAGCTTTATTCTAGTTATTAAATATTGATACCCACATTGAGCCAATCATATAATCGCCACCAAGGAATTAAGAATCGCACCGTTCCTTCCGCGTAAGGCGCCGCCCCGTAAGGAGGATAGAGAATAACGAGACCCTCTTCCGTTAAGTAGAAGTTCGTATCGTCAGTCACCGCTGTAAAGAAAATATAGGCCTCTTCTTTTCCACGAAGCGCAATCTCATCTCGAATCAGGGCTGTCAGATATTCTTTATACTCTTTGCCGGGGAGAAATAGGTCTCCCAAAGTAATCTCTTCACCTGTCTCGGTATTGAAAGTACCTGTGATGTAAAAAGTATTACCATGAGCCCCGCCTGTATACATATAGATTCGTTGAGCCATACTGATTAAATTACCATCATTATAGGTGACCTGGTAATCAGAGAGAAATGTCGACGCTTTTGCACCAGGCTCCAAAAGCTCCTGATAGTCAGCAAACATCGCCTGAACACTATTTGTAAAATAAGCATTGATCCGATCTTGGACAAAATCCTTTTCCATATCGACAATTTGTGGAGTATAAATAATAATTTCGCTTTTATCCCCAGATTCATGAGGAATAACTTTCACAAAAGCTTCGGCAGAACCTGCCTGAAAAGCAAAAATAGCCGCAACTAAAGTCCCGAAAATCCATGGCTTTTTCATTTAAATCGACCTCCTTGATCGTATAGACTGCACATAGCATCTATCACTTAAGAAATTCTGGCGCAAGGGGCGAATTCCTGCCACACAAAAAAGATTCTTTTTACATTTCGCAAGTATTTGACGGCTATCACTTACCTACAATCTTTCCAAGGTAACCTGCCTCTCCATATAAAAAAGCGGCTTCCCTCTGTAGAAGGAAGCCGCTTACTTATTATTTTACTTAGCCAGAGCTTTTTCAGCCAGTACCATCAATATCTCTGCGCCCTTAATCAGCGCATTTTTATCAAAAGTCATCTTTGGATCATGAAGCCCCGGAGTTAGATCACAGCCCAGTCCAAGATAGCCGGTTTTCAGACCTGGCTTTTCTTTCGCAAAGAAATGAAAGTCTTCGCCACCCGGCGTAATAATCTCACCCATCAGCCCTTCTTGGCCTAGTACTTCAACGATCGCTTCACTTGCCAA
>JAGOZY010000082.1:3667-5770 GCA_018058445.1 Negativicutes bacterium
ACCATCGATTTCATGTCCAAGCGCATCCATGTCCGCCCGCAGTCCGACGACTGGCCCAGGTGCTGCTCCTTTTAGCTCGCCGAGTACACCTGTACCACCGAGACCACGTCTTACGGAAAAGCCAAAGCTTTCCAGTTTTTCCGCCAGATAAGCAGAGGTTTTTTCTTCTTGAAAGCCAATCTCCGGCATAGCATGAAGTGCATCATAAGTTTCAAGCACACGTGTTTTGAGATCCATGAAAGTCCCCTCCGTCCTTTAATTACATTACAGTTACTAAGAAACGCATCACAAACAGCGAAAGAATCGCGTTTAAAATGCTAACTCCCAAGAGTGGAAGATAAAAGCGTTTTTGAACTCCCGCAGTTCCTAGCATCCGGCCCAAATATTGAACTTTTGCTCCCATCAAGAGGATTGAAGGAAGTAAAATTGTTACATGTTCAGCGGTTAAGCTACCAGAAGCATATAAACTAGCCGCTGCGCCACCAGCGCCATTCATCGACATCAAAGCAGCTAAAAACACAGCCACTGCTGACCCAGGTAAACCAAAGATGCCCATCAAAGGAGCCCCGACTTTTTCCATCAAAGCAATAAAACCAGTTACTTGCATCAACTGAATCAAAACAAAAGCAAAAATAACATTAGGAACGATACTTGTTACTGCAATATCCCAGCCCTTACGAGCTCCATCCACAAAAACATCAATTACATTTTTTTCACTTGTCATATTACTCATTAATCTAGCTCCTTCACGAAGTTATGTAGATAAAATCGAACAATGTTTGCCCCAATAAATTTAAAGACAAAAACTACCACCAAAGGAATCAAAAGTGGTAGAACAAGGGCCGAAAGAACTGCACTGGCTACGGATAAATAGTTGGGAATTGTTCCACCAGCAGTAAACTGAAACGCCGCAAAAACGGTTCGCTCTTTTTCTGTAATCAATCCTTCGTCAAATAGTGCTTTGGTCATTCCAGAACCAGCATCTGTACTATTTAAGGATGAAATAAGGGCAAGCCCTGTGATTCCAGGAATTCCAAGTAAGGGTCGAAGTAAAGGATTTAGCAATTTCTGAGCGGCCTTGAGTCCGCCATAGTGCTCAATAACGGCAATGAAGCCAAGAGCGAACATAACCGTTGGGAATAAGCTCAGCGCCAGTAAGAAACCAGCTTGAGCACCAATCCCGCCTTGTCCTTGAAAATTAGCTGTTGCAGGATTTTTCATCACACCAAATTTACCATTTAGTACGCTAAAATCAAATGCACCCAGCCAAGACAAATCACCCTTTACATTTGCGAGTCCTGAAAAGAATATAATTGCGAAAATGAGTGCTGCGTAGGCCTTCCAGGAAATTTTGAAGTCATCCTTTTTTTCTTTGTCCATAGATTTTTGTCCGCCCCCTTATTTATAGTTGTAACCTTGTATCATTCCATTATTCTACTTTCTACTTAACGATTTGTCCAGTTTTCTAAATTTTTTCTTTTTTCCTTTACTATTTTACCGAGTTAAAGTATTATAGAAACATCTTGCGGATTTCTTTCATTTTGATGAGAGTTTCTCGCTAATAATTTTAAGGAGTGTAATGATATGACAAAGCGTTGGTCCCTATTACTGATCGGATTTCTCTTAGTGGGACTCCTCCTCACAGGATGTGGAAATGAAAAGAAAACCCTCATTATCGGACTCGATGACCAATTCCCACCGATGGGATTTCGAAACGAAAAAAATGAAATTGTCGGCTTTGATGTCGATATGGCCCGAGAAGCTTCAAAGCGAATGGGTGTTCAAGTGGAGTTCAAGCCAATTGACTGGAGTAGCAAAGAATCCGAACTTAAAAGCAAACGAGTCGACCTTCTTTGGAACGGACTTACCATTCTCGAAAAACGAAAAGAAAATATTCTGTTCTCCAATCCATACATGACAAACAAACAGATCATCATCGTTCCTGCCGGATCTACGATTGCCACGAAAAGTAACTTAGCTGGTCGAAATATCGGTGTCCAAGACTCCAGTAGCGCAGTCGATGCACTAGAGAAACAGCCGGATGTTCTGGCTTCTTTTAAAGAACTCAAAAAATATCCTGACAATATTTCCGCCTTTTTGGAT
>JAGOZY010000001.1 GCA_018058445.1 Negativicutes bacterium
GATCATGGTTTTTCAGGCGGGAATTCCAATTCGATTTCTTATGAAACTCTGGATGACTCCGGCTGCTTTTATTGGAATCAGCTTGATAACCGTAGCGATTTCTTTCAGCTCAGATCCTTCCTTGTTTTTCTTTTCAATCCCCTTGGGTCCTTGGCGTATGGGAGTGACTGCTGCTGGGCTTATATTAGCAAAGACTCTACTTCTTCGAAGCATTGCATCGCTCTCTTGCCTCTTTGGTCTGGCAACGACGACTCCGGCCGCTTACGGTGCAGCTTGGGCAGCCCGAAGTACTTTTCTAAGACCGATCACTGAGATTGCTTTGCTGACTTATCGATTTATCTTTGTGGTACTTGAAAGTGCAGGACAGATTCACAAGGCTCAGGATGCAAGGCTTGGTTATTGTGGGTTTAGACGATCTCTCCGATCGCTTAGCTTATTAGCCGCCAGTATTGGACGAAAGTCATTTTGGTCCGTGCGGGATATTTATTTGGCTTTGATTTCAAGAAATTATCAGGAACGACTGGTGTATCGCTATCCAGACTACCCTGTTTCCTGGCAGCGAATTTCAATAATCAGCGCAGTATGGATGAGTCTAACGGTTTGGTCCCTTTGGGGGGCGACGTGGTGATGGAGGAAAAAAAGATGGATACGATTTTATCCGCTCAGAATATAAGCTTTCAATATCGGAGCGACAAACTTGTTTTGGAAAACTGCTCTTTTGAGCTAAAGCGCGGGAGCCGGAGTGTACTTCTGGGATCGAATGGGGCCGGGAAGTCGACTTTATTTTTTCTTCTAAATGGAGTCTACAAACCGAAAGAAGGACAACTAGCTTTTGCTGGGGCGACCTATGAATATAGCCGATCGGGAATTAGCCAACTTCGCCAGAAAGTAGGATTGGTCTTTCAAGACCCCGACGTCCAGCTTTTTGCGAGCACTGTTCTGGATGATGTGATCTTCGGCCCGATGAATCTGGGTGATACGCTAGAAGTTGCCGAGAAAAAAGCGCGAGCGGCTTTAGAGGCAGTCGGGCTTAGCGGACGCGAAGATGCTCCCCCTCATATGCTCAGTCATGGGCAGAAAAAGCGAGTAGCTCTAGCTGGAGTTCTTGCGATGAATCCAGATGTGATTATTATGGATGAGCCAACTGCTGGACTGGATTACGAAGGTACTCAGAAGCTAAATGAACTGATTGACTCTCTCGCAGAGCAAGGAAAAACGTTGCTGATTGCCACCCATGAAGTGGATTGGGCACTAGCTTGGGCGGATATGGCCTACGTTCTCCACTCCGGAAAAATCGAAACGGTGGGGCATCCATCGGAGATCTTTTCGAAAGGGAATCATAAAGAGTTGGGGTTTGGAAAACCAATTGTCAGCCAGGTACTGGAATCGTGTAATTGCCCGATTGATAAACAATCACCACGGGATGCAAAAGAGCTTTGTCGATGGCTGGAAAATAACAAAAAAGTGTAAGTCGCTACTAAATTCAGCTTTCGGGGTTGTTGATAACTTTGGTCTAGAAAACGAAGTTTTCAAGAGGGTTATCCCCAGAAAACTGTAGTTGTCCCCACGGTTATCCCCAAAAACACCCTCGAAAAATAGCAAAATGTGGAATTTTATAAAAGTTATCCACAGAATCCACAGATCAAAGAGGGCATTTTTGGATAAGAAATCCACAGAGGAAAAGAAAACAAAAAGGAGTTTTGACCATGAGACGAGGACTATTAGCTGTGAGCTTCGGAAGTTCCTACCCCACTGCAGTGGAGCGAGCGATTGTGCCCACAGAAGAAGACCTAGGAAAAGCCTTTCCCGAGTTTACTATTTATCGGGCTTTTACATCTCCCCGGATTCGGGCCAAGATCTTGAAGCGTGACGGCATTCAGATGCCTAGCCCGGAAGAAGCGTGGGAAAAAATGGCGGCTGACGGGATCGAAGAAGTACTGGTTCAGCCTCTTCAAGTAGTTCCCGGTGAGGAGTATGCGAAAGTCGCTCATTTAACTGTTAAAATGAAAAATAGTGATAAGTTTAAGCGAATCGAGATCGGTCGGACGCTGCTTCACTATAATGGACAGGAAGATCGTCCAGATGACTACCATGAAGTGGCGGAGATACTTGCGTCTGAATTACCCACTCCGGGCCTTCATGAAGGAATTATTTTGATGGGTCACGGTTCACCAAGTCATCCGAATGTGGCCTATGAACTAATGGGCATTCGTTTTCAGCGTCGTTGGCCTTGGATTCATCTGGCAACAGTTGAAGGGGGGCCTGGATTAGCGGACCTTTTTCCAGCTCTAAAAGCAGCAGGATACCGAAAAATTCATTTGGTTCCTTTTATGTGGGTCGCTGGCGACCATGCGCTCAATGACATGGCCGGCGAAGAAGAGTCTTGGAAAACGGAGCTGGAAGCCCAAGGCTATAAAGTCATTTGTCATTTAAATGGGATGGGTGAATATCCGAAAATGCGGGAAATTTTTGTTCGCCGTGCTCAAGATGCCTGGTCGGATAAATAAAATTACCTTAGTTAAATTCATCTAATTTTAAAAGTATGTTATAAATTGGGGAAGTGGGTGAGTTTAGAAAACCATCACTTCCTCTTTTTATTCACAGAGTGAATAAAATTTTGCTAAAAAGAACTCGCAGGAGTAGAATAGTAACAGAAGCTTTCTTTACTAAAAGAGACTATCGGATTTGTGAGGTGAATCGTGGTGGATGAACAAGTTCTTTTTGCGCTAGGCTTATCTCTGTTTGCCGGTCTTGCGACTGGAATTGGTAGCCTAATCGCACTTTTTGCCAAGCGTACTCACACAGGACTACTTTCGGTCGGGCTAGGATTCTCTGGTGGAGTTATGATTTATGTTTCGATGATGGAGCTTTTGCCGGATGGTATGGAAGCGGTTCTCCATTATATGCCCGGAAGAATGGGACAATTTATTACTTTGGCCGCATTTTTTGGTGGAATGGGCGTTTTTGTACTGATTGATAAAATGCTTCCGGAAGAGGTAAATCCTCACGAGGCTCATCGAGTCGAGGAAATGAGCGGTACAGAAAATCACCATAAGCTTCAGCGGATGGGTATCTTTACCGCTTTAGCTGTTGCGATTCATAACTTTCCTGAAGGAATCGCCACGTTTGTCGGCGGGCTGCAAAATCCAGAGATTGGTATTGCAATCGCTGCTGCTGTTGCGTTACATAATATTCCCGAGGGGATTGCTGTGTCGGTTCCTATTTTCTTTGCAACGGGAGATCGTTGGAAAGCCTTTAAATATTCCTTTTTATCCGGGCTTGCCGAACCAGTTGGCGCGCTAGTGGCTTATTTATTGCTCCGACCCTGGCTGGATGGAATCGGCCTAGGACTAGTTTTTGCTGCAGTTGCCGGAATGATGGTGATGATCTCCTTGGATGAACTTTTGCCAGCAGCAAGGGAATATGGTCAGCCTCATCTGTCTATGTATGGGATGGTTGCCGGAATGATGGTCATGGCGGCGGGGCTCATTTTCTTACAGGTCTAAATTTTTAGATAAAATTGACAGGCAATTCTTAGATTGTTATAGTGATAGATAACTGAATAGTTGCCAAAAGAGGTGCCCTTTGGGGCTTAATAGGGAAGTCCGGTGTAAATCCGGTGCGGTCCCGCCACTGTAACGAGGAGTAATGTCCGCAAATCCACTGGGTCGAAGGCCTGGGAAGGAGGACAAAGCGATGAATCGGAGCCAGGAGACCTACCTCTTTGAGTATCACCGTTTGAACCTGCGAGCGAAGGGGAGGAGATAGGAAAATATGATATTTTCCTGTTTTCGGAATATGCGCTGGTAGGCGCTCTTTTTTTGTTTTGAATTAAGGGAGAGAGGATGAATCTGGATGAGTCAATTAGGTCAAGGATATTTTATTGGGGTAGGCGTTGGTCCTGGCGACCCAGAACTGCTTACAGTTAAAGCTGTAAAAGCGATTGAATCTGCTGATGTGATTATCGCTCCGCGGACAGAAAAAAAAGAAGATAGTGTCGCCTTGACGATTGCTCAGTGCTATATCAAACCTGAAACGGAAGTATTGCCTGTTATTTTTCCGATGAACTTTAATGCAGATGAGCAAGATGCGTATTGGAAAGCGGGCAGGGATATTATTGCTGAAAAAGTACAGCAAGGGAAAAAAGTTGTTTTCCTGACTTTGGGTGATCCAATGCTTTATAGCACGTATATTTATGTATATCGTTTGCTACAAGATATCGGAATTGACGGAACAACGATACCAGGGATTAATTCCTTTTCGGCTATTGCCAGTCGCTTGGGTCGGCCCTTAGCCGAAGGAAATGATGTTTTAACGATTATTCCTGCAACGTTGAGTGCGGAAAGACTCAGTCAAGTACTTGATGCTAGCGACAGTGCAGTACTTATGAAAGTTTATCGCAAGTTTCCTCAAGTGCTGGAAGCTTTAGAGAAAAAAGAGCTTCTTGACCAAGCGATGATGATCTCCCGCTGTGGTCTGGATGGGGAAAATATCTGTCTGGATCTAAGAGAGCAAAAACCAGAAGATCTAAATTATCTCTCAACTGTACTCACTCGTCGACGAGGATATAAAAATACTCGTCCTGAATTGGAATAAGAGCTAAAAGCTGCCGAAAATTTTCTTTTCGGCAGCTTTTTCATTGAAGATAAGTAGAAAAAGAGCTTTACTTCTTAGTTCCTATTTGAGCAATGAAAGAATTGTCGTATATAATAGAAGTAATGAAGTAGAGAAGGTGCGAAGAGGGGGGAGCGGACGATTGAAAAAGGAATTGCGATATGGCCTAACGACAGGAACTTGTGTTGCTGTCGGGGCGAAAGCGGCATTAATGACGCTGGCGGGAAACCATGCAGAATATTTTAGCGTTCGTAATCCGCAAGGCCAAGAGCTTTCGATGCAGATCGCTGATCGAGGAATGCTTTTAGATGGTGCATGGGCTGAGCTAATCAAAGATGGCGGTGATGATCCGGATGTGACTCACGGCGCCCGAATTCGGGTAGAGGTGAGGCCCGGCGGCAAAGGAATACGCTTTGTGGGTGGATCTGGGGTTGGTAGGGTGACGAAGCCCGGCCTACAAATCTCAGTGGGTGAGCCAGCGATCAATCCGGTCCCACGACAGATGACGATTTGGGCGATCGAAGATGTATTAGGTGAAAACCCGGATGTGGAGATTACCGTCAGTGTGGAAAATGGGGAAGCCCTCGGAAAGAAAACCTTGAATCCCCAATTAGGCGTGATCGGAGGAATTTCAATTTTGGGGACGACTGGTATCGTAAGGCCAATGAGCGAAGATGCTTTTAAACGGTCACTTCTTCCTCAGTTGGATGTGGTTAAGGCTGCAGGCTATGATTTTGTGATCTTGGTTCCTGGCCGAATGGGCGAAGAAGCCGCTGAACGCATGGGATTTCCACGAGAAGCAATGGCTCAGATGAGCAATTTTGTCGGCACGTTGTTAACCGGGGCGGCGGAGCGAAAATTCAAAAAAGTACTCTTTTTAGGTCACGTTGGAAAGCTGGCGAAGATCGCGGCAGGAAGTTTTAACACTCATAATAAAGTTGCGGATGGGCGGCGGGAAATCATCGCGGTTCTGGCTGCTTTAGAGGGGCTTGAGCTCTCTTTGGTGGAAAAACTTCTTGAGGCAAATACTGCGGAAGAGACTATTCAGATGTTACTTCCTACCGGTAAGCTGCACTTGGTAATGGATGCTATTGCTGCTCGCTCAAGTCGACGGGCGGAAGAACATATTTTTGGTGAACTTGAGGTTGGGACGATTTTAACGACTCTCGATGGAAAAATTCTCGGGCTGGATAACTCAGCGAGGCAGATAGGGGAGGAACTAACATGCAATTTGACTTATTTATAATTGGAATGGGTCCAGGTCACTCCGACTACATTCTTCCAATTGCTAAAAAAACAGTCACAAAAGTTCGAACTTTACTTGGAAGCCCCCGAGCTTTGGAATCCTTTGAGCCGATTGAAGGGCAAGACCGTATTCCATTGGTAGGGACATTGATCGAAATGAGTCAGGCGATTGATCAAGCTTGGCAGCTCGGTAATGTCGGAGTGGTTGTCTCAGGCGACCCAGGCTATTTTAGTCTGCTTGATACAATTAAGCGCACTTGGCCAGAGCGAAAGATCAAAGTAATTCCAGGTCTGAGCTCCTTGCAGGTAGCCTTCGCGCATTTAAGTATGCCTTGGCACGATGCGACTTTGGCGAGTTTTCATGGAAAGCAGCCGTTGGACGAAGTGATTCGATTTGCGCCGAAAAAGAAACTCGGTTTATTAACGGATCCCCGCAAAAGTCCACTGGAAATAGCTGAAAGCTTATTCTTAGGCGGTTGGCGTGCTAATAGTAAAGTTTGGATTTGTGAGAATTTGACGTATGAAAATGAGCGAATTCGAAAATATGAGTTAGGAAAATTGCCGGATCGTGTGGAACATCCCGCAGTATGGGTGATTACAGAATGAGTGAATTTAAAAAAGTATTACCAGGTTTGTTTGACGAAGATTTTGTTAGAGGAAATATTCCGATGACGAAACGAGAAATTCGAATGGCTGTGCTAACTGAGCTTGCCCTGAGCCCAGATAGTAGAGTACTGGATGTGGGAGCTGGAACTGGGTCGATATCAATTGAAGCCGCGTTGATGGCGCCCGAAGGCCGGGTATGGGCGATTGAAAAAGAGCCGGAAGGAATTGAACTCATTAAAGAAAACGCACATCGACTAGGTGCAACAAATTTGACTGTACTTTCCGGTACTGCACCGGAAGAGTTTACTCATGTGCCAGAAGAACTTGATGCAGTGATTGTGGGCGGATCGGGCGGAAAACTAGAGGAAATTCTTTCTTTAAGTGGCGATCGTTTGCGAGTAGGAGGACGGTTAGTTGCGACCGCTGTGACGACTGGGACTGTCGATCGGGTTTGCCGTTATTACGGTGAGCGGCGAGCTGAATACGAGTTCTGGGGATATCAGACGGCGATCACACGACTTCGACCAGCGGGAGCTTATTTTCTTTTTCAGGCGCAAAATCCAGTATATATACTGGTTGCGGTTAAGAAGAAGTCTGACAATTAGAAATTTTTGTGCTATTATTAAACAATTAGATAAAAGAAATAGTGATAAGGTGACTAATGGGGGTGAAATCGTGGAAATTAAACATTTAGAACATTTTACTGCTGTTGTTGAAAGCGAAAGCTTTACTCGAGCAGCGATCCGGCAGCAAGTGAGTCAACCCAGTATTACTTTAGCAGTTCAACGCCTGGAGGATGAGCTGGGAGTTCAGCTTGTGGATCGACGATATAAAAAATTGACTCTAACTGAAGACGGGAAGCGTTTTTATGACCGAACTCAGGTCATCTTGAAAGAAGTACAAATCACGGTTGATGAGATGCGGAAAAATCAAGATGTAACTGCGGGCCGTATTCGAGTGGCGATGCCTTCGTCAATCGGTGGCCAGGTATATCGGATGTTTCTTTCTGTCTTTAACGACCGCTTTCCTTCGCTTGGAATTCAAATCGAGGAAACTGGCGATCAATCGGCAGCGCGACAAGTAGAAGAAGAACAGGTGGACGTAGGGATTGTTTTTCTGCCAGAAGTGTCGCGTGAGATCGAAGTGCTACCGTTAGCGCGGCAGAGAGTTGTGTTGGCTGTCCCTAAATCACATCCCTTAGCACAAGAAAAAGGGCCGATTGCCTTTTCTCGTCTTCGTAACGAACCTTTTATTATGCCAGAAGAGCAGGCTTGTTTTCATCAGCTGGCGATTCAAGAATGTCTCAATCAAGGATTTAAGCCGAATATTATTTTAAAGACACCACAAGTACACACGATTCGCCAATTGATTCAAGATGGTTTTGGTTTGTCATTCTTGCTCGAATCTTTAGTGGATGAGGCAGACGGATTGGTAGGAATTGAATTAAAACCTCAAGTCTATGCAGATGTCGGACTTGCCTGGAAGCGGGGAAAAAAGCAACCTCAGGCAGTAAAAGGGTTCATTGAACTTTTCGAAAATCAACGAATAGAGCTTCCCGGCTCACTCGGAATCAGACCGACAAATGAAATATTGATGGGCATTGGTGCTACTCGTGGTCGGCCAATTGGATAAATAGACCCCAAAAAAGACTGACGAGAGAATTGTCAGTCTTTTTTGTATAAACTGATGAAAACAGAGAAGAATAAGAAGGAATTTTAGCACCAAAGGTCGAAGTTAGTACTTGGATTATAAAGATTTCTAATGAAAAAATGTTTTTTTATTATTGTAATCTGAGAAAAAGCTTCTTATAATAGAGGTAATGTACATTCACTTACTGTTTTGTCTAAATGCTTTATCTCTGTGATAGTAAGAGGAGAGGGGGGAGATGTTACCCTCGCTACAGGGTAGACATAATCTGGTACTGTGATCGAAGCGTCAGATCTGTTAGGGGTTATCTTCTAATAGTGGGGGCTCGAAAGCAACCGAGGGAGGATGTCTGGCGAGAAAGAGGAGCACCAAGTTTTTCAATTCTCACGAGAAGTATCTCCAAGGTAAGCTAGAAATCCCTGACTAAGCGATCGTTGCTTGGTACAAAGAAAGAGACGAAAAGTCTCTACAAGGAGGATAACAATGGATTTTGGTAGTTTAATACACTCATTAAGTGATGAGATGCTCATGGGGATTCATGGTCTTATCGCGCATCCAAACATGATGATTATGTGGCTGGTAGGAGCCGTATTGATTTATTTGGCGGTCTGGAAAGATTACGAACCTACCCTACTCTTACCAATGGGCGTCGGCGCAATTATTGCTAACATTCCTTTTTCATCAGCTATCACAACGACACCAGGCGAAGAAGGATTCTTATTTCTTCTTTACAACATGGGGATCAAAACTGAATTATTTCCAGTTCTGATCTTTATTGCGATCGGTGCGATGTGTGACTTTGGACCACTGATGCAAAATCCAAGCGTTATGCTTTTCGCAGCAGCAGCGCAAGTGGGTATTTTTGTAACAGCAATTGGTGCAACTGTTCTTGGTTTCTCTTTCAACCATGCGGCAGCCATCGGAATCATCGGTGCGGCGGATGGCCCCTCGACGATCTTCGTTGCCAGTCGATACGCGGTGGACTTGCTAGGGCCTCTATCAGTAGCTGCCTATTGCTACATGGCTTTAGTACCAGTTATCCAGCCGCCAGTTATTCGTTTGATCACTAGCAAAGAAGAACGTAGTATCCGTATGGGCTACGAAGATACAAAGCCAATTTCTCGAAAAGCAAAATTCCTGTTCCCAATCATGATCATCGTAGTTGCTGGAGTTATTGCTCCAATTTCTGTAGCGTTGATCGGTGCTTTGATGTTTGGTAACATCTTGAAAGAATCCGGCGTCGTTCCAAGCTTGGCTCGTTGCGCGGAAAATGAACTTTCAAACTTAGTAACTCTCCTCCTCGGTATCACCGTTGGTGCTACTATGGAAGCGGACAAATTCCTAAACTATCAAGTCCTTCTCATCATGGGATTAGGCGCAGTTGCTTTCGTATTCGATACCGTTGGTGGTGTTCTCTTTGCGAAAGTTTTAAACATGTTCACAAAGAAAAAAATCAATCCAATGATCGGTGCTTGCGGAATCTCTGCTTTCCCGATGTCTGGCCGTGTTATTGCAAAAATGGCTCTTCAAGAAGATCCAACAAACTTTATCATCCAGCACTCCATTGGGGTTAACGTAGCGGGTCAAGTAGCTTCAGTCGTTGCAGCAGGGGTTGTGCTCGCACTCATTCCTGCACTGCAGCAGTTATTGGGGGTGTAAGTAGATGACTCCAACAGTTACAGCAGCAATAGTAATGATGATGGCAGCTTTGCCAATGATGTTTATCGTAATTGCGATTTTCATTTTCCTAACAAAAGGATTAGTCGCACTTTTTCCAGCAACGGAAGAAGACGAAATGTAGTTTTAGCTTCTAAGAAGTTCCTGTAAAAACCAAAAAGCATACCAATCAGGTAATAAGGCAAGCTGGGGGCCCTCTCCAAAAGAGCTGGCTCCTAAACGGCCAGGATCGAGAGGGCCTCCTTTTTCGATAAAAGGAGGAGAAATAATAAGATGGATATCTCAGCAGCAGCCTGGGCATCGATTATTGCCCTAGTAATCGTAGTAGGGATCTCTTGTGTCAACGAAGACCTTAATGTCGGTATTTTATCTATCGGTTTTGCAATTATTGTCGGTGGTGTTTTTAGCGGGCTAAGTGGCGCTAAAGTCATGAGTTTCTTCCCAACTAGTTTATTTATGATCTTGGCTGGGGTGACGTTCATGTTTGGTATCGCCCAAACGAATGGTACGATGGAAAAGCTCACAGCCTACTCTGTACGAGTATGTAAAGGAAATAATGCGTTAATTCCTTTAATTGTTTATGTCATTACGTCGGTTTTGACAACGATTGGACCTGGTAACATCGCAGCAACAGCTCTCTTGGCTCCGGTTATGATGGCGATTGCCACTCGTGTCGGTATGTCTGCGTTCCTGATGACATTGCTTGTTGTCGGCGCGGCAAATGGCGCGGCATTCTCACCTTTTGCTCCAACGGGAATTATTTCTAATGGAATTATCGCTAAAATGGCAAGCGAACTGGGTCTTGCAGAGGCTTCTCTGAATGGTCTAGCTTGGAAAATTCACTTCAACTCCATGTTTGCTCAAGGTTTCGTAAACGTCGGTGGTTTCCTTGTTTTTGGCGGTTGGGCATGGATCATGAACCAACGTGGGAAAACAGTCGATATTGATGAACTGGCTCCAAAACCAGAGCCTTTCAACAAGCAACAAGTCATGACCATTTGGGCAATTGTCCTTTTGATTTTACTCGTTGTTGTTCCTGGTCTACCAGGAATGAAAGCGATTGTTCCAAAACAAGTTCAGCTCATGACAGCAAACGTCGGATCTGTAGCGTTTATTCTTTCCGGCTTCTTGCTCCTGTTTCAAGCTGGCGACAGCAAAGCAGCGATCAAAGCAATGCCTTGGGGCGTTATGATGATGGTTTGCGGTGTGTCTGTCTTGATTGAAGTCATGGACCAATCGGGCGGACTGAATGCACTGGTCAAAATTATCGGCGCGGTATCAAATCCGATCACCGTTAATGGTTGGCTTGGATTTATCACAGGTTTGATCTCGGCGTACTCCAGTTCATCTGGTGTTGTCATGCCGATGTTCCTGCCAATGGTACCAGGACTGATCAAAGAAATTGGCGGCGGAAATCCAGTGGCTCTAATTTCTTCTATCAACATCGGTTCTCACTTAGTGGATACTTCACCTCTTTCCACTTTAGGTGCTCTTTGTATCGCAAGTGCTGGTGAGCATGAAGATAAAGGCGCTCTGTTCCGTAGACTTCTGATCTGGGGTCTCTCCATGTCAGTTGTCAGCGGTCTGGTTTGTCTCCTGTTCTTCGGTGTTCTTGGCCTCTAAGAAGTACTTTGACAGCGGAAGTAGTTTAAAACTACTTCCGCTGTTTTATTTTCTTGACAAAAAAACAGCAAAAGGGCATGATGTAAATATAATTGAATGGAATTTTATCATAAGTTCTCGCTATGATACTGTCTCAAAAATTCGGAAAATTCAAACTATAACAAATTCTTAGTAAAAGGATTGGTCGCACTTTTTTCAGTAATGGAAAGAGACGAAAAAATAAACTCTAAAAAATCCTGTAAAAACAGGAAAGAGGCCAATCAAGTAAACTGGCAAACTGGGGACCCTCTCAAAAGAAATGCTGCGAAACAGCATGAATGTGAGGGGCTACTTTCCCCAAAAAAGGAGGAGAAAGAAGATGGATATTTCAGCAGCAGCCTGGGCATCGATTATTGCCCTCGTCATCGTAGTAGGAATCTCATGTGTCAACGAAGATCTTAACGTCGGTATTTTGTCTATCGGTTTCGCAATTATTGTAGGCGGTATTTTTAGTGGGTTAAGTGGCGCTAAAGTCATGAGCTTCTTCCCAACTAGCTTATTCATGATCTTAGCTGGGGTAACTTTCATGTTTGGGCTCGCTCAAACAAATGGTACGATGGAAAAACTTACAGCCTACTCTGTGCGGGTATGTAAAGGAAACAACGCATTAATTCCTTTAATTGTTTATGTCATTACTTCGGTTTTGACAACGATCGGACCTGGCAACATTGCAGCAACAGCTCTCTTGGCCCCGGTCATGATGGCGATTGCCACTCGTGTGGGTATGTCTGCGTTCCTGATGACACTACTTGTCGTCGGCGCGGCAAATGGCGCGGCATTCTCGCCTTTTGCTCCAACGGGAATTATTTCTAATGGAATTATCGCCAAAATGGCGGGTGATCTTGGCCTGGCAGAGTCGTCCCTCAATGGGCTAGCTTGGAAGATTCACTTCAACTCTATGTTTGCTCAAGGTTTCGTTAACATTGGCGGTTTCCTCGTTTTTGGTGGTTGGGCATGGATTACGAACCAACGTGGAAAAACAGTCGATATTGATGAACTGGCTCCAAAACCAGATCCTTTCAATAAACAACAAGTCATGACCATCTGGGCAATTGTCCTCTTGATTTTACTCGTTGTTGTCCCTGGCTTACCAGGAATGAAAGCGATTGTTCCAAAACAAATTCTGCTCATGACGTCCAACGTCGGCTCTGTGGCGTTTATTCTTTCCGGTTTCTTGCTTCTGTTCCAAGCTGGTGACAGTAAAGCAGCGATCAAAGCGATGCCTTGGGGCGTTATGATGATGGTTTGTGGTGTGTCTGTCTTGATTGAAGTCATGGATAAATCAGGCGGACTAAATGCACTGGTCAAAATTATCGGTGCGGTATCAAATCCGATCACCGTTAATGGTTGGCTTGGATTTATCACAGGCCTAATCTCCGCGTACTCCAGTTCATCTGGTGTTGTTATGCCGATGTTCCTGCCAATGGTACCAGGACTGATCAAAGAAATTGGCGGCGGAAATCCAGTAGCCTTGATTTCTTCTATCAACATCGGTGCTCACTTAGTGGATACTTCACCTCTTTCCACTTTAGGTGCTCTCTGTATCGCAAGTGCTGGCGAACACGAAGATAAAGGTGCTTTATTCCGTACACTTCTGATCTGGGGTCTCTCCATGTCGGTTGTTGGCGGTCTGGTTTGCCTCCTATTCTTCGGTATTCTCGGCTTCTAAAAACTAAACATAAAAGCAGAAGTAGTCTTAAGACTACTTCTGCTTTTTTATTTTCTTGACAAAAAAATCGTCAAAGAGCATTATATAAGTATAAATCCGATTAAATTAGTCGGAAAAGGAGGGTTTCATGATGAGTATTCGAGTTCGTAAAAACGAAGAGCGGGGTAAAGCGAAGTATGATTGGTTAGAATCCTACCATACGTTCTCTTTCGATACCTACTATGATGAAAAAGAGATGGGATTTGGCGAGCTGCGAGTGATAAATGAAGACATTGTTCAGTCTGGCCGAGGATTTGGCGAGCATGGGCATAAGAATATGGAAATTATTACCTATGTGGTCGATGGCGAGCTCACTCATCGCGACTCTACAGGAGCTAAGCATGTGATGGGCCCTGGGGGTGTTCAAAAAATGAGCGCAGGCCGTGGAATTCACCATAGTGAGATGAATGAAGGTTCGGTGCCGGTTCATCTTTTTCAGGTTTGGATTGTACCAAATAAACAAAATGTCGAGCCTGCTTATGAAGAACGAAAGCCGGACCCCAAAGCTCGCAAAGGAAATTGGCAAATCTTGGCTTCAAATCACTCTGCCCCAGATTCAGTATCACTTTTAGCTGATGCGGAGATTCTAACAACCGTACTTGATCCGGGGCAAACGATTGAATATCACTTAGCAACAGATCGTCGCGCTTGGCTTCAAGTGATTCGTGGTGAGGTAAAAGTGGAAGGAGAAAATCTTCGGCAAGGGGACGGAGCTCGGTTATGGAATGTGGAAGATATCAAACTAGTTGCCAGTTTTGACGGAGCCGAAGTGATACTCTTTGATCTGGCGTAACTTTAAAATATAAGTAAAAGGAAAGTAGAAAACGAACATTCTACTTTCCTTTTTATTTTGTCGAAGAAAGTCGTGAAAGTCGTAAATTAAAAATTAATATAGAAACGATCTAAAATCGAAAAAGAACAAGAAAAATCGATAAGTTTAAGGCTTCTTAAATTGACAGTCTGAGGGCCAAGTGATACGATAAAACTAGAGTTTTTGATAATTTAATAATTTGGATAAGGTGCCTTTCGGGGCTTAATAGGGAAGTCCGGTGTGGAACCGGCGCGGTCCCGCCACTGTAACGGGGAGCAACGCCAATAAGTGCCACTGAAATTATTTTGGGAAGGCTGGCGCGAAGCAATGAACCGGAGCCAGGAGAACTGCCTTATCGACGATCACCGGTTGGACCCACGAGCGATGGGAAGGGGATTTTGGCTTTATCCTAGGGTATTTTTGGGACAGAGTTATTTTTCAGCCTTACCTCTTATCGGATTTTCCGGTTCGAGGTTTTTTTGTTTTTAAATCAAGTAGTGGAAAGGTGGCATAATCTGGCAATGAATAAATGGAAATTAGGCTTTGCCGGCATGGTAGTTGGTTTGCTTAGCGGTCTCTTAGGCGTTGGTGGCGGCATTTTTATTGTACCTATTCTAGTAGGTCTATTCGCTGTTCAGCAACATAAAGCCCAAGCTGTTTCTCAGGGAGTAGTCCTTCCTACAGCGATTGTTAGCTCCTATTTTTATTTTCAAAATGGCTTGATGGACACGAGCTCTTTTTCAATTGCAGCATCCATGGCACTTTTTAGCATGTTTTGTGCCGCCTATGGCGTAAAGCTTATGAAAAATCTTCCGGCAAATACCCTTAAAAAGGCTTTTGGCCTTTTGATGGTGGTCGCTGGAATCAAGATGATGTGGGGGTAAGAAGATGGAAATGATACAGCTCCTTCAAGGAGCACTTATTGGATCCATTGGTGGTACGTTGGCAGGACTACTTGGTGTTGGTGGCGGATTTATCATGGTTCCGCTCCTTGTCATGATTATGGGACTCGGGCAGCAGATGGCTCAGGGAATTTCTCTTTTAGTTATTGTTCCTACCTCGATTGTTGCGATTTGGCGACTTCACAAAAGTTCGCTAATTGACTGGAGCATGGTGATGGTCATGGCTGTAGGTTCTATTCTTGGAGCAGCGATTAGTTCAAACTTTGTTCAGTACATCGATTCAAAATTATTGACCAAGATTTTTGGCTTTTGTGTGATCTTAGTCGGTCTAAAAATGTACTTTGACGCACGTAAAAATGAGCAAAAAAATTCGGCTGAAAAGTAGCAATAGATAGTTGCTTAATATAGAGAGGATGAATTCAATGATTTCTTTTGTTGGTGCAGGACCTGGAGATCCAGAACTTATCACACTAAAAGGTCAAAAGCGGCTTCAAACAGCTAATACTGTGATTTATGCAGGCTCGCTTGTCCCTGAGGCACTGCTGTCTCATTGCACAGAAGATTGCGAGATCTATAATAGTGCAGAGATGAGCCTGCCGGAGGTTTTAGAAGTTCTTATTCGCGATCAAAAAGCGGGGAAAAGTGTTGTTCGTCTCCATACTGGCGACCCGGCGATCTACGGTGCCATCAGAGAGCAAATGGATGGCCTTAAAGAGGCGGGTATTACAGACTTTGAAGTTGTCCCGGGGGTTAGCTCTTTCTTGGGCGCCGCAGCGGCTTTAAAGGCCGAGTATACTCTTCCGGAAGTGACCCAAACAGTCATATTAACCCGAATGGAAGGGCGAACTCCTGTACCGTCACGGGAAAGTATTGTCTCACTTGCGAGCCACCAGGCTACGATGTGCATCTTCCTGTCGGTTCATATGCTTCCTGTACTCATTGAACGGCTTAAAGAGGGCGGTTATGCAGGAAACACACCCATTGCCATTGTTGAAAAAGCCACTTGGCCAGAGCAACGGATTTTCCGTGGAACTCTAGATACGATTCAAGAGGTTTTGGGATCTGATACTGTGCCTCGTACAGGAATGGTTGTCGTTGGTTGGGCATTAGGTGACGATTATGCTCTTTCAAAACTGTATGACCCCAATTTTAGCCACATGTACCGGACCGCAAATCCTTCTTGATCTTTTCCACTTAAACTTTTAAGAAAGAAGGGAGATGAGATTTTTGCAATCTGTAGGAATTATTTCAGTAACCACACAAGGCTCTCTTTTGGCTGCCCGGTTAGCCGCTAAGCTACCCATGCAGACAGAGGTTTATGCGAAAGCAGGTCGGAACATCGCCCTTGAGGGAAAAGAGTATGAGAATTTTTCTGAGACTGTCGAAGAACTGTTTAATCGTATGGATGGGCTGATCTTTATTATGGCAACAGGTATTGTTGTTCGTACTTTAGCTCCGCTTATTGTTAATAAAACCCAGGATCCCGCGATTGTCGTGCTTGACGAACAAGGTCAGCATGCGATTAGTCTGCTTTCAGGGCATATCGGCGGAGCCAATGAGCTTGCGAAAATGGCGGCGGATGCAGTGGATGGCACTCCGGTAATAACCACTGCGACTGATGTCCAGCAAGTGATGGCGCCAGATACTCTGGCTGTGAAGCTTGAGCTTGAGATTGATGGGCTGGATGAAGCTAAGAAAATCAGCAGCTTATTGGTCAACGAGGGAAGAGTTCTTTACTTTTTGGATGAAAGCTTACCAGGAGCGGAAGAATATCGCCAGAGAGCTAAAGAATATAAAGTGGAATTACTCTCAATGTCAGACATGAGTCAATTAGATGGATTCGATGGGGCTGTGGTGATTTCCGACCAACAAATTTTGCTTGAAGTGCCGACTCTTTATTTGCGACCTCCTGTACTGATAGCCGGTATCGGATGCCGTCGCGGGACCTCTGCGATCAATATTCTGCAAGCTTTGCAGGAAACTTGTCGTATGAGCGGTAGAAGCCTGCGCAGTGTCCACAGTTTAGCGAGTGTTGATCTTAAAGAAGATGAAATTGGACTTTTGGCAGCAGCTCAACAGCTGCATTTAGAGACCTATTTTTATACTCCAGAAGAACTGGAAAGTGTTCGCTTAAAATTCGGCTTGGCTGAATCGGCGTTTGTAAAAGAAAAGATTGGAGTGGGAAATGTATGCGAAACAGCGGCTCTGTTAGCCAGCCAAGGGGGATCTTTGGTTTCACCGAAGAAGAGTTTCGAAGGAATCACAATAGCTTTGGCCCGGGCCGCATCTCCGTTATTGGACTAGGCCCAGGAAGTTTGGATTTATTGACTCCACAAGCACGGCAAGTGCTGGAAGAGTCACAAGTCATTGCGGGCTATCGAACTTATTTAGATCTGATTCCAGAGTACCTAGACGGCAAAGAAGTCATTGGTACCGGAATGATGCAAGAAGTAGAGCGCTGCGAAGCGGCTCTCAAAGAAGCGATTGCCGGAAAGACTGTATCGGTTGTCTCGAGTGGCGACTCCGGAGTCTATGGGATGGCAGGACTTGTCTTGGAGCTTGCTTTGGCACTGAAACCAGAAGAGCGTCCGCTAGTTGAAATTATTGCTGGAATTAGCGCGGTAAATGGAGCAGCAGCACTATTGGGTGCGCCTTTAATGCACGATTTCGCGGTTATTAGTTTAAGCGATTTAATGACTTCTTGGGAAGTCATTGAAAAGCGTATCCAAATGGCGGCGGAAGGTGATTTCGTCACCTCCTTTTATAATCCTAAAAGCAAAAA
>JAGOZY010000083.1 GCA_018058445.1 Negativicutes bacterium
GTAAAGTTTCGATCTCTCGGGCGGAAACAGAAGATCTGCAACGCAACCTGATTATTAGCCACTCTTGTGGAGTAGGCTCTCACTTTCCAGCGGAAGTCGTACGGGCGATTATGGTTTTACGAGTGAATGCCTTGTCAAAGGGGTACTCTGGCATTCGTCTCGAAACGATAAATACGTTGGTCGAAATGATTAATAAAGGTGTTCATCCAGCGATCCCAGAAAAAGGCTCGCTGGGTGCTAGTGGTGATTTAGCCCCCCTGTCTCATATGGTTCTACCTCTGATTGGCGAAGGTGAGGCTTATTACAAAGATCGTTTGATGAGTGGAAAGGAAGCGATGGATGCGGCGGGAATTACCCCTGTACGCCTAACTTCCAAAGAAGGGCTGGCACTGATCAATGGAACTCAAGTAATGACAGCTGTCGGGCTTTTAACCGCTTATGATGCGATGAATCTAGCAAAACTTTGTGACATTTCAGCGTCTCTCACGATTGAGGGATTAGATGGTATCACAGATGCATTTATGCCGGAGCTCCACCAGATACGTCCTTATAAAGGGCAGTTGTCGACAGCTAAAAACCTACTTACGATCTTAGAAGATAGTCCACGTACGACCCGCCAGGGCGAACTTCGAGTACAAGACGCATACACATTGCGGTGCCTGCCTCAAATACACGGCGCAAGTAAAGATGCGATCCAGTATGTACTCGATAAAGTTTGTATTGAGGTCAATGCTGTTACGGATAACCCAATCATTTTAGTAGATAAAGACATGGCTGTCTCAGGTGGCAATTTCCACGGACAGCCGATGGCGCTTGCCTTTGACTTTTTAGGGATTGCGCTTGCAGAACTAGCCAATGTTTGTGAACGAAGAATTGAAAGACTTGTAAATCCAAACTTAAGCAACGGACTCCCAGCCTTCCTCACTGAAAAAGGCGGACTTCATTCCGGATTCATGATTGCCCAGTATGCAGCAGCAGCACTTGTCTCAGAAAACAAAATTCTGGCCCATCCTGCCAGTGTGGATTCGATTCCATCATCGGCAAATCAAGAAGACCACGTGAGCATGGGAACGATCGCTGCAAGAAAAGCCAAAGAAATTTATTACAACGTGAGCCGTGTTGTGGCGATTGAACTGTTTGCTGCGACTCAGGCTATTGACTTAAATCCTCGCGATGCGGGGAAAAGTCTCGGAAAAGGTACTTCGGCAGCTTACCAAGTAATACGTGAGGCTGTACCCGTCGTAAAAGAAGACCGAATTATGTATAAAGATTTTGAAAAAATTGCAGAATTAATCAAAGCAAATACCATTGTCGATGCAGTAGAAAAAGCGGTAGGAACTTTAGAGCTAAACTAAAATCTATTTCTAGTAAAACTTCCGTCTACTTTAGTAAGGCGGAAGTTTTACCAGATCAAAGAAGTAGTTACAGAGACTTGCTGATAGACCTAAGCATTTATTAACGACTTAGAAAATTATTCGACTGAGAGTGTTTGATTTATTGTACCCTCTGATGTCGATAGATATCTAATTTGCCATATTTCAGCTTAATACATTTGTTCCTAGCAAGTCTTGGACTATCCAAAACGGTAAATTTGGAGGTGTATTCATGTTAACAAACGCAGTCGTAGTGTCTGTAGTCGTTTTATGTGCTTTATGTCTGATACGAGTCAATGTCCTCTTAGCTCTTTTGTTTTCAGCGGTAACTGCGGGTATCGTTGGCGGCCTTGGTCTTGATAAGACGATGGAAATATTCATCACTGGTATGGGTAGCAACCCGGAAACTGCTTTATCCTATGTTTTATTAGGTACTTTAGCTGCAGCAATCAGCTACACCGGACTTGCAGATATTTTAGCTGTTAAAATTGCGAAAACGGTAGGTAAAAAAGCAGTTGTATTTACATTTACAATTGCCTTTGCTGCCTGTTTCTCACAAAATTTGATTCCTGTTCATATTGCTTTTATTCCGATTTTGATTCCACCACTTCTCATCGTAATGAACAAGATGGAACTGGATCGACGTGCCGTTGCTTGCGCCCTTTCTTTTGGGCTTAAAGCACCTTATCTGGCAATTCCAGCTGGTTTTGGCTTGATTTTTCATGGTATCGTTGCTGACAACATGACTAAAAATGGTATGTATATTAATCAAATGGACGTGTGGAAATACACTTGGACAATTGGATTTATCATGTTACTTGGCTTAATTGTAGCTGTTCTTCTCGGCTATCGGAAAGCTCGGAAATATAAAGATGTCGAAGGATATGCCATTGATCTAGACACTGTTGATACCACCTTGCGGGCAAAACATTTAATTACTTTGATTGCAGCATTATCTACACTAGTCATTCAGCTCACAATGGGCTCACTGCCACTAGGTGCGATGGTTGGACTGAGTATTATGTTTCTTACCAAAACAATAAAATGGTCGGACATGGATAAACTCTTCAATGAAGGTGTCGGAATCATGGGATTTATCGCGTTTGTAATGCTGGCGTCTACAGGATTTGGCGAAGTTTTAAAAGCGACAGGTGCTGTAGGGGATCTTGTTAAAATCTCATTGGACTTTATGGGTCACAATGTGATTATCGCTTCGGCACTTATGATGACTATCGGCTTATTTATTGTGATGGGGACAGGCACCTCTTTCGGGACAGTTCCTGTTCTTGCAGTACTCTTTGTGCCTCTTTGTGCAGAGCTTGGATTTAGCGTAGCTGCAACAACTATTTTGTTAGCTTCTGCCGCTGCAATTGGCGATACTGGCTCACCAGTTTCGGATACGACACTAGGTCCTAGTGCAGGATTAAATGCGGACGGACAACACGATCATATCTGGGATACCTGCGTTCCTACATTTATCTACTATAATATTCCTACATTCATTTGGGGAGTTGCGGCTCCTTTCTTCTACTAAAAAAAGTCAAAAAGCTTAACTCAATCTAAGTAAAATAAAGCAGCAATCAAAGGGAAATTGCCCTACTAGCAGATTTTGCAAAGACTGGATGCGTAGCTACTTGATAAGTTTATTTATCAGAGGTGTTTGAGTTGAACAAGATAAACATTAAAAATCTACCTCGTCCCGGCTTGCGAAATATTAAAACTGCCATCGCCATTATCCTATGCATTAGTTTGTATCGGATTTTGGGATGGAATGATGTCATTCTAGCAACGATTGCTGCCTTAATTTGTATGCAAGACAGCGTGGAAAAATCGGTTAAAGAGGGCTTCCATCGAGTCATTGGGACCACACTCGGGGGCTTTTTGGGAGTTCTCTTTATGTACCTTCCTTTTTTAAAAATAAACTTTTTTGTATGGATTGGGCTCATTTTTATCGGACTTGTGACTTTTATTTATTGTTGCAACTTATTCCGTATTAAAGACAGCATCATCATTGGCTGTGTAGTATTTTTGATCATTGTACTAGAAGCAGAGATAAATATACCGCCAATTCTTTACGCAATCAATCGAATAGTAGATACATTTGTCGGTATTGCTTTTGCAGTATCGGTAAATTATTTTTTATTCCGACCTAAGCCTGATCGACTGATGAATGAGGTGAGAGTTATCGAACCGAGATTTAAAATCGTAAGAGCCGGAAAACACAAAATCTCGAACTGGAGTGGTGGAACAACAACCGAGCTGTTCATCTATCCAGAAGATTGCTTGTATGGAGATCGAGATTTTGAGTGGCGGATCTCTTCAGCGACGATTCAATTGATGTCTTCAACCTTCACAAAGCTCCCTGGTTATATGAGGCGGTTGATGATGCTAGAGGGCAGAGAAAATTTAAACCACCAAGATAATCACCGAGTGACCTTAGAGCCTTTCGATCAAGATTATTTTGATGGTGGCTGGACTACAAAAAGTTATGGTCGCGGAACTGATTTTAACCTGATGTTAAAGAAAGGACGCGAAGGCTACATCAGCGCGATTTCTCCTCAAGAAGAGCGAGTTTTTAATCCAGAGCTTTTTACATCTTTTTATATTTTGGCTGATCGGGTCGCCTTAAAAATCACTTCCGAAAACAATATTGTAACTCGCGAAATTTTAGAAAAAAATGATTTTATTATGTTCTATCCAGTGGAAGAAAGCCACCCACTACCGTTAACGATTTCTTTTGATGATCTACAAGAAGTCGAAGTGAGTTATTGTGCCATAGAAACATTGGTCTTTCCGGTGGCGACACAGGAGGAGATTACTTGAATAAGTCGTTTTTTTCTCCCCAAGAGATAGCAGAAAACTATATTGAAATCGGAGCCAAAAAAGCGAGGCTTGCTGCGCCTCCATTATTCGTACTGGCCATATTAGCAGGAGCATTTATTGCTTTCGCTTCCGAAGGATCAAATGCAGCCATTCATACGATTGAGTCTGTTGGACTAGGCAAAGCGTTAGCTGGCATGCTATTTTCGACGGGTCTCATGCTAGTGCTCGTAGCTGGCGGCGAATTATTTACCGGAAATTGCCTGATTCTCATTTCGTGCTTTCAAGGCAGGGCCTCTTGGCGAGCTCTTTTTCGGAACTGGTTTATCGTATATCTAGGAAATTTTGTAGGCTCCATATTACTTGCCTGGCTGATTTTTCAGTCTGGACAGCTTAATTTCTCGTCCGGCATGCTAGGGGCATTCACGATTAAGACCGCCGCTTATAAAACCGGACTTACTTTTACAAATGCCTTCGTCATGGGGATTCTTTGCAACTGGCTAGTCTGTTTAGCTGCATGGATGAGCTTTGGCGCAAAAGATATTGCCGGGAAACTACTGGCGATATTTTTTCCGATTTGGCTTTTTATTACCTCTGGATTCGAGCATAGCGTTGCTAACATGTACTATATTCCTGCTGGAATAATGGCAAAAAGTAATCCGGAATGGGTCAAATCAGCGATTGCTTTAGGCTCTACTCCCGATAAAATCGAAGCACTGAATTGGAGTTCTTTTTTTATGAACAATCTTTTTCCAGTCACCTTAGGAAATATTGTCGGTGGCTGCCTCTTCGTAGCTTGTGCTTATTGGTTTTCATACCTGCGAGAGAATCAGAAAAATTCCACAAATCAAGTTTAACAAGTAAGGTTTATAAACGCCTTGATCTGACTCGTATCTCAGAAATTAACGCACCACTCATAATTTCGTAGGAGGGTTCTGTATGATACTTATCAAAGAATTTGAATTCGATTCTGCTCATTTTCTACCGAGATATAACGGCAAATGCGAAGTGTTGCACGGACACACCTACAAAATGGTCATCAAACTGGAAGGTTACCCAGACTCTGAAGGTATGATTATTGATTTTATTGAGCTAAAGCACATCGTAAAAAAAGAAATTGTCGACCTCTTAGATCATACTTGCCTAAATGATATTTTTGAGCAACCATCGGCCGAAAATATTGCCATATGGGTTTGGAATAAACTCGATGGGCTTTTAAAGCGGGAGAACTGTGCTCTTTATGAAGTCGAAATTTGGGAAACCAAAACCAGTGGCGTTGTTTACCGAGGTGAAAAGCTACTAGGATAGATTTAAGATATGATAATGGAACAGTCTGCGCGGGGATATCAAGTGATTCAAGTCCCTGCATCGGATGATTGAGTACAGATGATTTAGTAGTTCTTTTGAATCAAATTAAACAATAGAAATAGCCTTTTCTATTTTAAAAATCATTTGGGATACTCCGAGATTAGTAAAAAGTCTCAGTTTGGGAAACTGAGACTTTTTACTGTTTAGAGGTAATTCTTTCAACCGAGAAAAGGTGGGAGA
>JAGOZY010000084.1 GCA_018058445.1 Negativicutes bacterium
ATTTCGTAGAGCCCGAACGAGCCAAATTGCTCGGCGAGATTGTGACTCGGCAAAGAAGCGTACTAGCCAAAGTGCAGGGGACAGTCGGAATTTACATAGGAATTCCTTTTTGCCCAAGTCGCTGTCTCTATTGCTCCTTTCCCGGCGAAGTGTTGCCGGCAAGGTCTGGTGAGATGGAGTCTTTCTGGCAATTCATGAAGCGAGATATTCAAGATGCCGCCCAGTGGATAAAGAAGCATAAGAAGAAACTATCGACTATTTACATCGGTGGCGGTACGCCTACGACGCTTTCTCTTCCGATTCTGACAGAGCTTTTTGAATTATTGCACCATGAGTTTGATTTAGGTGTTCTAAACGAATTTACCTTAGAAGCTGGGCGGCCAGACACCATTACTCCCGAAAACATGAAACTTGCTCGTGAATTTGGCGTGGATCGAATCAGTGTCAATCCACAGACCATGCAGCAGCGTACCCTAAAGCGAATTGGCCGAACTCACAGCGTCCAATCCATTGAAAAAGCGGTTGAAATCGTTCGCGCAAATCACTTCAAAGCATTGAATATGGACTTAATTGCAGGCTTACCTGGTGAGCAGACGGAAGATTTGATCGATTCAATTGAAAAAATTATTCGTTTTTCGCCGGAAAACATCACCCTTCATGCACTGGCCTTAAAGCGAGGCTCTCGGTGGCTTGAAGACCAAGAGAACAAGCCTTCAGCCGAAGTCGTTCGCTCAATGATCGAAAGTGGCCGAACGAAAATAATTTCTTTAAACTATCAGCCCTATTATCTCTATCGCCAAAAAAATTCACCTGGTAGAATGGAGAATGTAGGCTATGGATTAGAAAGCTTCGAGAGCATTTACAACATCCAAATGATGGAAGAAACCCATACCATTATTGGAATAGGTCCCGGAGCGGCTACCAAAAAGGTTACAAACCATGGTAAAATGTATCATTATCATTTTCCAAAAGATCGAATTGCCTATCAATCGACCCTGGATGCTTGTCTTAAAAGGCGTCTCGAGGTTTTGGAAAAAGACGAATAGGGAGGAAAAAATCATGGATTTAGTTACCATGGCACCACGAGGCACTCGAGATTTGTTACCGGCAGATACTTTACACTGGCAAAAATTAGAAGCAAACCTCAGAGATATTTGCCGACTTTATCACTATGAAGAGATTCGAACCCCTATTTTTGAGCATACAGAACTTTTCCTGCGTGGGATCGGCGATACTACCGATATTGTCGAAAAAGAAATGTATACCTTCGAAGATCGGGGTAAACGCAGCGTCACTCTGCGGCCCGAAGGAACTGCATCCATCGTAAGAGCTTTTTTACAAAACAAGCTCTATGCCCAAGCAGAGCAGCCAGTGAAACTGCACTTTATGGGACCGATGTTTCGCTATGATAAACCTCAAGCCGGTAGATTTCGCCAATTTCACCAATTTGATATCGAAGTGATCGGAAGCCCGATGCCGTTAGCTGACGCAGAGGTTATTGCCCTTGCTTATCAGATTCTAAATAAATTAGGTCTGACTGACCTACAGCTTTGGATCAATTCCGTTGGCTGTCCGGTTTGCCGTCCTGCTTACATGGAAGAACTGAAAGAGTACTTTAGTAGCCATAAAGATCAGCTCTGTGCGGACTGCTTGGATCGGTTGGAGCGCAATCCTTTACGCTTATTAGATTGCAAAAATGAATCTTGCCAGGTGTTAACCCAAAATGCGCCAAGCATCCTTGAGCACCTTTGCCCAGAGTGCGATACTCACTTTGATAGTTTAAAAGCCCTACTGACGGCAAGTAGCATTCCCTATGGAATCAATCATCGGTTGGTACGTGGTCTTGATTACTACACAAAGACTGCTTTTGAAATTCAATATGCCCCTCTTGGCGCTCAAAGTGCCGTTTGCGGTGGTGGACGCTACGATGGACTTGTCGAAGAGTGTGGGGGTGACCCAACACCAGGTGTAGGCTTTGCCATGGGATTTGAGCGAATTCTTCTTGCGATGGAAAAACAAGGACTGCTTTCTGATGAAAAAGCCCCAGTTTCGGTTTTTGTCATGCCGTTAGGTGAAAAAACACAACTAAAAGCTTTTGAAATTTTGCAAGACATTCGAAATTTAGGTATCTCGGCAGACATTGATCTTTTAGGTCGTGGTATTAAAGGACAAATGAAACAGGCCAATCGTTTGAATTGCCGCTGGGCGATTATGATCGGCGAAAACGAACTAGAACAAGGTATGATTACCTGTAAAGATATGATTCAGGGCGATCAAAGAACGATCACTTTGAAAGAATTTATGGATTGGCTTGATGATATGAAGGAGGAGCTACAATGGAAAGCATGACGGAATGGCACCGTACGGATTTTTGCGGTGATTTAGACGCGAGTCGGACAGGTGATACCGTAACTCTTTGTGGTTGGGTATCCAAACGACGGGATCACGGCGGACTTATTTTTATCGATTTTAGAGATCGTTCGGGGCTAATCCAGTTAGTTTGTGCCTCAGATTGGTCAGAAGCCGCCCATTTTCAAGCGGACAAAGTTCGAGGCGAATATGTGTTAGCGGTCGAAGGATTAGTTCGTCGCCGAGCCACTGAAGCCGTAAATCCGAATCTGCCTACTGGTGAAATCGAGATCGAAGTGATGGGTCTTAAGATTTTAAATGGAGCAAAAACACCGCCTTTCTATATTCAAAATGATGTAGAAGTGGACGAGGCAATCCGTTTAAAATATCGCTATTTAGATCTTCGTCGACCGGAGATGCAAAAAAATCTGATGCTCCGTCACCGAGTTGTAAAAACAATTCGCGATTATTTAGATAGTCGTTTTTTCTGCGAAATTGAAACACCGATTTTAACGAAAAGTACCCCTGAAGGAGCTCGTGATTACTTAGTACCAAGCCGGGTTCATCCCGGTGAATTCTATGCTCTTCCTCAATCTCCTCAAATCTTCAAACAGCTTTTGATGGTTTCAGGGATGGAGCGCTATTTCCAAATCGCCCGCTGTTTCCGCGACGAAGACTTACGGGCAGACAGACAGCCAGAATTCACTCAATTGGACATTGAAATGTCATTTATCAAGCAAGAAGATGTATTAGCCCTCGCCGAAGGCTTGATGATTGAAATCTTCCAAAAAGAAAAATTTGAAGTACAATATCCGTTCCCACGAATGAGTTATAAAGACGCCATGAAGCGCTACGGCTCTGACAAGCCGGATATTCGCTTTGACATGGAACTCATTGATATTTCAGATGTTCTTGCAAAGACCGAATTCAAAGTGTTTGCAGGCGCACTAGCCGCTGGTGGGGAAATTAAATTAATCAATGTAAAAGGTCAGGCCAGTTTGCCGCGCCGTGAACTGGATGGCTTGATTGAATATGTCAATCGTTTTGGCGCCAAAGGCCTAGCATGGATCGGATATACCGAAGAAGGACTAAAGTCCCAGATCGCCAAATTCCTGACGGAAGAAGAGCTCGCTGGCATCAAAGCGGCAGCTCAAGCTGAAGAAGGGGATATTCTCTTAATCATCGCAGATCGTCCTAAAGTCGTAGCTCAAGCCCTTGGGAATCTTCGACTTGAAATGGCCCGTCGCTGCGATCTGATTGACCCAACGAAATTATCTTTCCTTTGGGTGCTCGACTTCCCCATGTTTGAAGAAGATGAAGAAACTGGTAGCTGGACTGCGATGCATCATCCGTTTACCTCGCCGCAAGATGCCGATATGGATAAACTCGAGAGCGATCGGGGAAATATCTCAGCCAAAGCTTATGATCTTGTTTTAAATGGTACAGAGCTCGGCGGTGGTAGTATCCGTATTTATCAGCGGGATATCCAAGAGCGAGTCTTTGCTGCCATCGGATTAACACCAGAAGAAAGCCAAGAAAAATTTGGCTTCCTGCTTGAAGCCTTTGAGTTTGGAACTCCTCCACACGGTGGCGTTGCCTTCGGGATTGATCGCTTAATTATGCTCATGGCGAAATGCGATTCAATTCGTGATGTGATTGCCTTCCCGAAAACTCAGAGCGCCTCTTGCTTAATGACCAATGCGCCTTCGTCTGTATCAGAAAAACAGCTAAAAGAGCTAAATATTGCCTTGGATTTGCCCGAGAACAAAGAATAAGGCGCTTGCTAAATGACTAGAGCTTTGCTAGGATGAGCTTAGAGAAGTAATTCCCTGCTGTGTGCGACAGCAGCCCCTCGTTTTGAGCCAACACCTTTACTTAGGGAATTCGAGTTCACAGTGGCTCTCAAGCCGGCTTGACCGGAAGGGAAAGATTCGTGAGGAGATTACCCACCTGCTTGCGCGCAGGTTCAAAACAGGGTCTATGAACGGCACGGCGGGGTCTTTAAAAAGCTTGATTCCTTCTCGGAATCAGGCTTTTTTTATATGGAGGAGGATCTAAATGGATTCCTTGTTACGGACAAAAATGATTTATGGGGCAGAGGCTGTCGAACAATTTGGTCAAAAAACGGTAGCGGTTTTTGGCGTCGGTGGGGTGGGCTCCTTTGTTGTCGAGGCCTTATCACGTAGCGGGATCGGTAGATTGATTTTAGTGGATGGCGATGTCATTGCTGAAAGTAATTTAAATCGTCAACTGCCTGCCACTCGCGACACGATTGGTCGCCCCAAAGTCGAAGTGATGAAAGAGCGAATTCTTTCGATTCAACCTGCTTGCCAAGTAGAAATTCATCATGCACTTTTTCGCGATCCAGAGCAGACTCCTGATCTGCTTTTTAAAGATATTGACTATCTGGTAGATGCGATTGATGACCTGTCAGCAAAGACCGAGCTGCTAGTCTGGGCTCATCAAAATCAAATCCCTGTCATCTCATCCATGGGAGCGGGAAACAAAATCGATCCAACTCGCTTTCAAGTTGCCGATATTTCCAAAACCCACACTTGCGCATTGGCGCGAACTTTGCGACGTTTTCTACGGAGCAGAGGGATTTATAAAGGAATTACAACAGTCTTCTCAAGTGAAATTCCGCGTAAGCCAGTACTCTCAGCCGAACCGGGAACTGCGAAGAAAGCACCTCCTGGAAGCGTCTGCCATGTACCTGCCGTTGCTGGACTCATTTGTGCCTCTGTGGTAGTGAATAAATTAATGGATGGGGAGAGTGAAGCTCATGTGGATTGATCTAAGAAGTGATACGGTGACTCAGCCAGACGAAGCGATGCGACAAGTTATGGCAAAAGCTCCGGTAGGCGATGACGTTTACGGCGAAGACCCTACTGTCAATAAGCTCGAGGCTCTTAGCGCAGACATCATGGGTAAAGAGGCAGCTCTATTTGTTCCCAGTGGTACGATGGGAAATCAATTAGCTATTTTGACTCACTGCCGACGAGGGGATGAAATTCTCTGCGAAGCAAAATCACACATTTTTTATTACGAGTGTGGTGGAGCTGCGGTCTTAGCAGGCGTTCAGCCCCATTGAATCCCAACAGAGCGTGGTTTGTTAAGCGTAGAACAGCTAGAAGAGAACTGGCGCGGGTCAAACATTCACTTTCCACCAACAAAACTTATTTGCGTAGAAAATACTCATAATTTGTATGGCGGCACTGTTTATGCCCAAGAAACGTTAAAGTCCATTAAAGAATGGGCGATTGAGAAAAGCGTACCCATCCACATGGATGGCGCCCGGGTATTTAATGCAGCTGTGGCAAACCAGATTCCGGTGGGTGAAATTGCTCAACATGTCGACACATTGATGTTTTGTATATCCAAA
>JAGOZY010000085.1 GCA_018058445.1 Negativicutes bacterium
CGGTAATTTTTTTCTCTTCGCTGAGCCATTGAAATACCCACTTTAGTTCCTCTTCGCGTGGGCAACCCAGTGCCAATTCACTAATTTGTATGGAATTTATCCCAACTAGCACAATTTCATCAAGAGATTCGGATATCTGTGCCC
Organism: Negativicutes bacterium; assembly: GCA_018058445.1. Lineage (GTDB taxonomy): Bacteria > Bacillota > Negativicutes > JAGOZY01 > JAGOZY01 > JAGOZY01. Next base: position 145 of record JAGOZY010000085.1, read on the forward strand.
ACTCTTCTGGTGTGAGTGATTCCAGATCTGTTGATTGATGGTCTGCTGCTATCGAAGAAATGCTAGTCCATCTCACTGATTGGAGTTGTTTAGCCCACTCTTTTACTTGCGTCCATTGCTCTTTTGCTAAAGGCTCGCAGACAATAATCATGGACCTATAAGTCTCTGGTTTTGCAGGAGATTTTTCCTGCAAAACCGCGAGAACTTCTTGAACAATTCGAGTCATCCATTCCTCATTTTTATTCATTATTTCTGCTCCTAGACAATCGTAACGACATCGCCATTTTTTAAACCCAGGCCATTGGCTTCATCTGTGTCGACATGAAGTTCTCGACAGAAAGCTTCGCCAACACGGACTCGCACGCGCGAAAGTTGTCCTCCACGCTCACCGCCGATTGCAACGTCTACTTCTTGACGATCACAAACTCCGAGTTCTTTCGCATCAAGTGGTGATAAATGGATATGGCGAGCAGCCACGATTGCCCCTTCTTTTAAATGAACCGCCCCATGGCTCGCAACTACCATAATATCCGCTGCCCCTGAAAGATCACCTGAATCTCTCAGAGGTGCGCTAATTCCTAAGGTAAAGCTATCCGTTCGACTTATTTCAACTTGTGAGTGGGAGCGCGCAGGTCCGAGAACTCGAACTCCTGCAAGCACTCCTTTAGGGCCGATCAAAGAAACAGTTTCTTTGGCCGCGTACTCTCCTATTTGGGCAAGATCTTTCATCGGCTGAAGGCGGTAGTTAGGACCAAATAAAATTTCAATATGATCTTGGGTTAGATGAATATGACGATTGGATACCCCAACCGGAATTTCATTTGAAGTTACTCTCCCCAAATTCATGCTCTCTAATGATGCTAAAACTTGCGAAACAATTTGGGCGACCTGTTTTTCTTCCATCTTTGTCACCACTTTCTAGGTACGCTTAACTTAGCCTTCCAATTTTGGAAGCATTTTTTCAATATCGACGTGAGGACGTGGAATAACATGAGTAGATACAACTTCGCCCACTTTTTGTGCAGCAGCTGCACCACTATCAGTAGCTGCTTTAACAGCGCCCACATCACCACGAACCATTACGGTTACTAAGCCAGATCCAATTTTTTCATAGCCGACTAAAGTCACATTTGCCGCTTTGACCATTGCATCAGCTGCCTCAATTGCACCTACTAATCCTTTTGTTTCTACCATACCTAAAGCTTCTCCACGCATAATTCATACCTCCACTTTTTATTTTTGTTTTTTTCTTGGATTCTTTGTCATAGTGACAGATTCACTTTGACTCGATGATTCTAATATTGGGACATCCTCTTTCATCTCCGAAGGCTCTTCGACAGATTCTAATTCTGTCGCAGAATCTTCGTCTGAATTTAGAAAGATTTTCTCCTCTAAAAGGACTGGTGGTTTTGTTACTCCAAACAAATCCGCATGAGGACGAGGAATCACTAGCGCACTATGCAAAGAGCCACCTACTTTTAATCCGGCTTCTTTCCCAGCAGCAATTGCCGCTTGAACAGCCCCGACATCACCTTGAACTTTCAGGACAACCCAGCCGTTTCCTTTACTCAGCTCATAGCCGATAAATTGAACATTCGCTGCTTTAAGTGCCGCGTCTGCCGCCGCAAGTGTACTAGCCCAGCCACTAAATTCAAGTAAGCCAAGCGCTTTACCCTGCATTCATTTTCACTTCCTCTCTACCGTTCATGACTTTCTAATTCAAAAGGCTTTCCTTTCACTAGACGAGCCGCATTGATTCCAAGTCTTCGCCATTCTAAAAGGTTCATCCCGTGAATCTGAAAAAGAGGTTCTTTTTCTGGCATTTGTCGTTGATAAAGACAGGCCGTCGCCTGATTTCCACCAATACCTACGCCAAGTATCGATAATTGTGCATTGTCATAGGCCAATTGCTCTGGTTTCCCAAAAACTCCCAGTTCACACTGCCAAGGCACACCTTCTTCTTCTAGTCCTGCCTCTAGTTCTCTTAAAAGCTCTGGCTCCATTTGTCCACTAATACGAATAGCTGGGTAAGCTTTGATATCTTTCATCGGATCACGTCCTCGTTTCTTGATGAGATAGAGCTAAGCCTGTAGCTACCGCATTACGAGGTCCTTCGATTCCTCGAATATTGCCTCGTCCACAAACGATTCCAAATTCTGCAAGTGAGGCTGTCACCATATCAGAAATTTCTTGGTCGAGTGCACTTCCACCGACTAAAACGACAAACTCAATGTGCCGAATATTTCCAGTGGGAGCAACTCGTGCTAAAGCTCTGATGGCATTTCGAACGAACACTTTGCGTTTGGCTTCGCGACGAACTTGGCGAATACGCTCAATAGAGGTATCAAAGGGAATGGGAACCATTTGATCTGGCTTTAAAATAACAACTCGGGCAAATAAATGAGGTGGCAGGTGATCTTTGAAAAATTGTACCGTTCCATCTTCTAGGCGGATATGATACAGGCTTTCAACTTTTGCTAAAGAGTAGCGCTTAATGTCTTCGGCAAGCTCGCCATCAGGCAGACCTAATTCAGAACGTATCAGCATCGTCACCATATCGCCCGCACCACCTAGATGTACCGCGGTGATCTCTCCTTTGGCCGTCATAATAGAGCCATCTGTCGATCCACCACCCATATCGAGTACTGCAATTGGAGTCGCCGTTCCAGGAGTTGTCAGTGCGCCTTGAATTGCCATGTTTGCTTCAACCCCTGCTATCAAAACAGGTATTTGAAGATGTTTCTCCAATTGATCAGCAATCTGCTGCATGGGGAGTCTGTTAGTCTTGACCATGGCGGCCAAGGCAACTACATTTTCCATCATTAGTTCGCCAGCTAATCCACCCTGAACCTTTTGGGGTAAGAAACTATCTACTGCCAGGATATCTTGAATCGCTAAATTTTTAGGGTCTTGCTGGGTCAGATCGCCCATTACCTGGCGTACACGCTCTAGCATGCCAAATACATTGGTACCTGGTTCACCGAGAATGTCTTCGATCGGCTGGACTTGCTCAACAGACTCCATAATTTTTTGTGCGCCACTATCGACATCCACTTCTACTTTTCCCCGGGCTCCTTGAATAACAAGAACTCCTGCCGGAATTGTACGAGCTTGCACATCTCCTTGGGGTGTACGAACGACAACAGCCGAGCGAGTACCAATAAGTGTTCGAGCAATCGGTACGATCATTTTTGTTTCTTCAGCAGTTAGAGAAAAAACAGTTGCAATTCCATATGGATTTGAAAGAATTTGAATAGCTGCTCCGGGAACGGAGACTTCAAGAGCGGCTTCCATATGCAAGGGAACTTTTTCGATATATAGCACTTCATCAACGATAGGGAGAGTCTTCGTTAATCGATTCGCGATAAGTACCGCGTCATCTTGCTGACAAATTGCCCCTTGTACATCAACACCTCTAGCTAAGGCCTCGTTCATCATTTGCGCAACCACTTCAAAATCAAACCCTTTTGGAATAATCGGAATGACTTTCGATCCAATCTGTTGGTTAAGTAGTTCGTCTATCCAGATCGTCTGTCCACAGCCGAGACCTACCCCACCTGGGGTTGCCGGATTGTGACCAATCAAAGTTGATTCTGTGATGATTGTCTCGGTGATCGTTTCCATTGCTACGTCACCAATGACCGGAGTGGCTTCATTCACCCGAAGTTCTGCCAAATCAGCTCGCGATTTTCCAGCTTTTGTTAAAGCCAGGTCGATCGCTTGCAAAATTCCTTCAACATTTGCAACAGTTCCTTTGATGCCCGTTGTCCGAACCAAACTACTTCCGATAAATTGCGGCTTTAGAGATTCAAAAGAAGCTAAGCAGACTTCTGTGGTCGAATTACCGATATCAATTCCTGCAATCAACTTCATTGATTATCCCTCCGCTTTTATATTAGTCAGCCCGCAAGCGATTTCTACGTTCATATACTTCAGCTGCTTCGCGCACTAAAGAGGCACAAATAGTCGCTCCGTATTTTTTTTCAAGCTCACCTGCGATTGAAACAAGCTCGGCCTTGCTTGATCGATAAGGTCGCAGTGCATTATACATTTCCAAAACTCGGTCATCAGGAATTGCTGTCATTTCCGCTGCCCGGCGTAAGTTATCACCAAATTGAACTCGCCCTACATCATCAGCAATTTCAGCTTGCATACGTAGCGTTTCTGGTGTGATCCGAACCTCTTCTGAGGTAATCTGTCCTTGCAGAACTTTCTCCAATGTGATTTCACTGAGACTTTTTCCCGTAGGAGTTTTTACAAGTTCTGGGCGCTTCGTCGCCAAAGGGTAATCTTTTTCTGAGCTGAGTCCCTGACTCTTTTTCGCAGGGCCTTCAACGGTTCCAGTGCCCTGTTCTTTCATCATCGAAGCCATTACTTCACGTACAATAGCTTCTAATTGTTGGTTATTCAACACAATCACCCACCTTCCTTAAGGAAATTGAATTTTCACTTCAACTGGTTTAGCCCCCGGAACGACATGCTCGGTTTCTTTAATGTGCAAGACTGCTGCTTTAGCTTGATAGCGTGGGCGAGTCATCTGGTCGTTTCGAGTTGGAACTGGGGTAGGTGCTTCGCCTTTGGCGTATTTCGCGGCATTTTTACCCAGCGCTCGATAGACGCCAAGATCCAATAAGGGGGACTGCGGAAAAAGTTCCAAGTTACTTAGTGGTGGAAGGTCTTTTTGATGAATAATTGCTGTCCCTCGTGATTGAATACCAATTGCAATTCCTGATCCACTCAGTTTCGCACAATCATGAGCAACAAAAGCAACATCAGAGGTCCGGAGGACTCTGACAACTCGATATTGCACGCCCTCTTCTTCAATACCGGCAATAATTTCTCGTAAGACCTCGCTATGAGGGATATCAACGATTGTCTTATTTTGATACTTACCAAATGCTGCTGCAAGACCAATAATCACTTCATTGGCTTGATTGCTTTTCTGTGCTTCGCCTACTTCGGTTAAGGTCATTGCGCGGCCGGAAAACGGAGTTTCTGCCTGTTTGGCAATTGGTTTACTAGAATTATGGGTCGAATCATCCGCAAGTTGAGCGACAATACGGCCAACTAGTTCTTTCATCATTTTTTCATCCATACTTACTTGTTGCATCTTTAAAACACCTCCTCTTCTTAAACGTCAAAGTCAGATGGGTCTAAGGCTTGGGAAATATTTTTAACTTCTTCCCATCGTTCATCACTCATTTGATACCCAGTTCCGGGTCCTTGGTAATCATTGCGGTTATTTACTGCGCTGATTACGTTGAAATTTTCATCTAAGATAGCCGATGTATGGAGATAATCGCCAGATATCCGCTGTTTCAGAAGTTCTAGCACTCTTTGAGCAATATCTTGGTATCCGCCATTGGCTAGCGTTTTGACAACGTCAATTCCAGTGATACCATCTTTCATCATCTTTTCAGCAGCTTTGATATCCTCCACAATATTTCGTGGTGGCATATCCTTACTTCCGTGGGCGTAAGTAGCAGCTTCAACTTCTTCGTCGGTAATCGCAGGGAACCCTAATCCTTTGAAGAGAGTTTGAATGACTTTAGCGGCTTTGTTTCGAGTTGCAATTACCTTATCT
>JAGOZY010000086.1 GCA_018058445.1 Negativicutes bacterium
CGTAACATCTTTGACCTTAAGTGCCAACAAGTCTGAAATACGGAGACCCGAGTGAATGCCCAATAAAAACAGCACATAATCTCTTTCGTTGCGAGCTCGCAGATATTTTTTTATTTTCTCAATCTGACTCTGCTCACGGATCGGATAAACAAACCTCATGGACACTTCCCCCTATTCAATATGACATAATATGATTGTGTATAATTCAAAAAGAGTCAATTGCTACATAGTAAAGGGTTTTATTGGTTTAAATTATAATGAATTATCCTCCTTCTTAATAGCATAATCTACGTAAACCCTGTCTACAAAAGCTTTTCAACCTCCTATCGAATATGACATAATCATAAACTGATTAGTCAAACAAAACTAATAGTATTTTTGTGTTTTATCAATATTAATTTTCTTTTAAAGTATCTCTTTTGTATATTCCAATTATTAAAAAAGCCTCTGCGATTCAAGCAGAGGCTTCTCTTCACACTATTTTGAAAAAGAATCCGACGAATCCATAAAATGCCACCAAAGTAATTCTTTCTTCGAAATTTCTGGATGATTCGCACTAAAAACAGCACATCGATAGCTATATAGAACGCAACGATCCAAGGATTCACCTAAAAGTTCTTTCATTTTATCATACATTCGTTCTGGATCTTGCCCCGCAAGCTCCCCGCCGTCTCGAAAACCCAACAAATAGAGCTGCCTTGCCAGAGCCGGACCAATTGCAGGAAGAGCCTGAAGAGATCGAAAAGCCTCCGGATCGCAAGCGAATTTCGGCGTAGAAATTTCTTTTTTTCGTGGGTTCAAAGAATCATCTCCTTACTCCGCTATTTCATTTTTCGCAATCCAACGAACTTCTTTCAGCACCTCTCCCAAAGGACCTTGCTGAAATATACAGAACGTCTTCTGACCAGATTGGAGAAGCTGCTCTTCTTCTGGGCTTAAAAATCCTTCTGGACCAATTAACACATTTTCAATCACTCGATGCCCCACCTGTAAATCCACCCGGACTTCATTATTCTCGTCGTAACCCAAGCTTTTTTCTGCTTCTGTGTAATAAACTTCTAAAATCTCACCTTCTGCTTCGACCTCGGCAACCGAAGTCATCCGAAGCAAGTGCTCCGTAATGATCATCGCAGGGACAACCATAAATAAAATTAGAATAAAGCTAAGCCACCTAGAAACCTTCCGTGGATGATACAACCGCCGATATCCCCAGAGCAGACTCACTCCCAGCAGTATCCATAATAACAAAAAGCTCACATAAAACCAATGATTTGACTCCCGCCAGCGCTCGTCGAGCATCCCACTTAAACCAAGACTAAACAAAGCAATCAGACCCACCAAAGTTGTCAGTCGCCAAATTGACGAGATCTCTGTCCATCTTTTCATCTAATCTTCTTCTCTCCAACTCTCAGTTTAGCTCATCTAGCGGCAAAGCAAAGCTTCCGGCAAAATTTTTCATAAAATAATCGACCGCAGGAATATTCATCTCATCTAATTCTTCTTTAATCACTTGAGCGGCTTTCGCAAATTCCTGATTTCCTGCCTGAAGCTCCTCAATGCATTTTAAATAAGCAGTAATTTTATCTGCCCCTTTGACCAGCTTCCAAGCCCGTTCGTCCTCCGCCTGGTGAAAGAATAGCTTTTTATATTCTGGGCGCAATGCTTCCGGTAGCATAGTAAGCAATTTTTCTTTGGCAAAATCTTCAATTTCATCATAAGCTGCTTTGATCGACGGATTAAAATATTTAATCGGTGTCGGGAGATCTCCCGTAAACACTTCGCCCACTTCATGAAAAGCCGCCAAAGCCATGATTCGCTCTGGATTCACCTGGCCTTCAAAAAAATGGTTTTCAATAATCCCCAGCGCATGACCAACCACCGCTACCTGCAAGCCATGCTCCTGCACATTTTCTTCACGAGTATTGCGCATTAAACCCCAACGTTTAATTAGCCGCATACGAGCTAAATAAGCATAAAAATGACCCATCTTTGCACTCCACCTTCCAAACTCTCTCCCTCTAAATTCGCCAAAGTAGAGCCAAGAGCCTGCCAATTTCCCAAAAATCCTTCCCTTTTTTCTTGAATAAGTAGGATTTTCCCCACTTATTCCGAACTACTACTAATAGGTTCTGAAACAAAACAGAACAAAAGGAGAATGTAATCATGCGAATGCCAGCTTTATTTATCGGCCACGGATCACCAATAAACGCCTTGGAAAACAATGACTTTACTCGCAAGTGGCAAGAGCTAGGAGCCAAGCTCCCTAAGCCAAAAGCTATTTTATCGATCTCCGCTCACTGGATGACACCGGGCCAAGGTCCCTTTGTCTCTCCCCAAGAATCTCCTCGGATGATTTATGACTTTCGCGGATTTCCACCAGAGCTTTCAGAAGTCAGCTACCCTGCTGCTGGGTCACCAGAGCTCGCTCAGCGAATCACCGAACTCTTACCAGAAGCTACATTCAATTCAGATTGGGGAATCGATCATGGCACGTGGAGCGTCCTAGTACACCTATTTCCCGATGCGGATATTCCTGTCGTTCAGCTCAGCCTCGATTTAGATCAACCTTTCACTTGGCACTATGAACTTGGAAAAAAACTCGCTCCCCTACGAGACGAAGGAGTTCTCATCTTAGGCAGTGGAAACGTGGTTCATAATCTTCGCAAAGCTAATTATGACGCACCACTTCCTGCCTATCCGTGGGCCAAAGATCTTGATCGGGTCATCGGTGGATACGTCAATGAAAATAATCACTCCGCTCTCGTCCATATCTCTGAATGGGCTCCTGATATCGTTCATCTAGGCATCCCCACTCCAGATCACTATCTTCCTCTTTTATATGTTGTGGCAACCCAAGCTCCAGGCGAACCGACATCTTTCCCAGTTCGAGGATTTTCACTCAAATCACTGTCCATGCGCTCCGTTCAAATTGGGTAAAAAAAGACCGCCTCTTTGGCGGTCTTAGTCTATCAGCAAAGTGCTTTTTATAAAATCTTAGGAAGTTCCTAGTAGTCTTTTACAACAGAAAAAAGAGGAATCTCATCATCAGTGCCTATTTGCTCTATTAACGCAATATACTCAGCGGCGGCAGCATTTTCATAAATTGCTTTAAAAGCGTTTTCCGTATCTTCCATCGATTCCCAAGTAACCAAGTCATACCACTTATCGCCACTGACGAGTAGTTTATGGGAAATATAGCCTTTTTGCTTGGAAACAAATTCCCTATGAAATTTTTCTGCCACAGGTAAGAACTCCGACACAGAGACTCCTTTTTTCAGGATGAAAGCCGGGAATTCAACAATATGAGTCATAAAAACAGATCTCCTTTCTTGATCATAAGCCAATCTTATCATCCGAATATGACAACAGTCTGTCAGGTTTGACCTCTAAATAATGACGTATTGATTGAATCATGACTTATTTCCAAAAAAATTCGATCTGTGACTTTATCTCTTACCAGTGGATAAAAAAAGACCGCCAAAAGGCGGTCTTTTGCTTTTAGTAGGGCATTTTATCTAGCTTATCTACATCCTTGATCTCAAGTTCTACCTCCGAGCTTTTCCAGCCACCATTACTATGATTCAAAGTAATCTCAATTTCTCCATAAAAAAGACCACCATGCCCCACTGAAATCGTGGGTACACTCTCTAAAATGCCTTTAGAACCCCAATTCATTTGGATAAATTCGCCTGGCAAGCGATCCTCCGGAGAGCCAGGTCCAGAAAGAACAATCGCCACTACTTTGCCGGTTTCTTTAGCTAGCCGAACTTGTTTTTGAACCTGCTGATACGCAGTGAGATTTTTGGTGCTACGTACCATCAAAACAAGAATATCCGATTCCCGAACAACCCCATTCATTCGGGTCATAAATTCATCGTCCGTTTCTGACCCTAAAAACAGTTCTGCTGGATTTGCCGATAGCAATCCTGGGCTTGAAAGAGGTAGAAATCCGACCTTCACTGCCCAAGGCCATTTTGTTTCTACACTTGCTACACCATAAGATTTAAATTTTTGACTACCACTTAAAGTATTCATCAGAAATTCAGAATTTAACTGAGAGCTTAAAAGAGGAGCCACACCAGTGGCACCATATTTAGTTAAGAATCCCAGGTCTTGTCCCTGTTCCACATCACCTAAAACCATGAAGTCATAGTTCATTGCTTTAGCAAAGCTCATTGTTGGATGGGGTCTCATATCCCGAGTCAGACCGTAATTTTGATCTGCCACATCGCCACGAATCCAGTTGCCTCCATCAATTAGTAGGCTATTTGGATTCTCCTTACGTTCTTTTTGAATTTCATAGGAAAGCGCCTCTAGTCCGCCAATATTTCGATTTCCCATTTGCCACAAAGGAGCTTTCTCAGCCCGCACGTCAGAAGTCACAAAGATCTTAATCTCCGTTCTAGGTGCTGCAATAGATTCTGCAGACCCCCAAGACACTCCGGTGATCATTCCTAAAGCTAGCATCGCTAAAATAGCTTTTATCTTTCTCTTCATGCCGATCCTCCTTTTTGAATAATTGTCATAATTTTTATTTATTTTCTGCATGATTTAACTATTCGATTTCTTTATATAAAATCCTGCAAACAAGTCTTTCGATTTAGGACGGGCTCCATGCTATTTAGATAAAAAGAAAAAAGAACAGGAAGTCCTGTTCTTTTTAATCAATTAAATACCTTTTTCCAATAAGCGTAAAGCAATCAACCCGAGTACTTCTGCACCTTGCCCTAAAGCGGATTCATCAATATCAAACTTAGGATGATGATGAGGATAGGTGATTCCTTTTTCTACATTACCTGCACCAACGAACAAGAACACTCCTGGCACTTTCTCAAGGAAATAAGAGAAGTCTTCACCACCCAAAGTTGGTTTATTCACGAGTCGAGCATCAGCACCATAAGTTTCCGTAATTACGTTGACCGCAAGATCCATCACTTTAGGATCATTAACAAGCGCTGGGTAACCATAAATGCGATTCAACTGATAGGTGGCTCCCATCGCTTGACACGTTCCTCGGCAGATCTCTTCCATTCGATCAAAAATGCGATCCCGAGTTTCAGCATTTAGAGTTCGTAGATTGCCAGTAACCACAGACTTATCGGGAATCACATTAAAGGCCGCCCCAGAATGAAAGCTACCGATCGATAAAACACCGACTTCGAGCGGATCAATACTTCGACTAATAATCGTATTAAATGCCTGAACAATTTGGGAACCAACCAAAATCGGATCTACACACTGATGAGGCATCGAGCCATGGCCCCCCACCCCTTGGATCGTTAGTTCAAAACTATTCGGCGATCCCATCATCACATGATTAACTGCGATCTTTCCAGCTTCGACTGGCTGCCATACGTGCATCCCAATCGCAAAATCGACTCCCTCGAGGCATCCTTCTTCGATCATCTCTTTGGCTCCGCCGTCGAACCACTCCTCGCTCGGCTGGAAGAGTAAACGGATACGACCAGGCAATTGATCTTGATGAGCCGCAAAAGCACCAGCAAGACCTAGCAGACCTGCTGTATGAGCATCATGACCACAAGCATGACACACGCCCTCATTCTGCGAACAATAAGGCTGATCAATCTCGTCCGATAAAGGCAACGCATCAATATCTGCTCGAATCGCTACAGTACGTCCGGTAGTCGGACCGATATCCGCAACCACACCGGTTCCTGCGCAAAGT
>JAGOZY010000087.1 GCA_018058445.1 Negativicutes bacterium
ATTATGATAAAAAAGGTTATGGCGCAGCCATTCTCACTCAAGCGATGATTGGCATCGTTTCAACCGCTCTTCAGTATATTGCTGGTGGCTCCATCTTGCACACGATTTTACCCGAGTACTTCTCTTTACAAACCGGAATTCTCTTTAGTGGTGTCGTTTTCATCAGCCTCACTTTTATCGGTGGTCTTTGGTCAGCTAGCCTCTCAAATATCTTAAATGTCGCACTTATTTATATCGGTTTAATTGTTGCCACTATCGTTTGCGTCTTCAATCAAGGCGGACTTCCAACGATCGCGGCAAAATTACCAGACGGTGGACCCTGGTTTGATTTTGTCTCTGGCGTTGGCTGGACGGGAATCTTTGCAATTATTACGGTCTTCATTTCCTTTAATATCGGCGTCCAAAGTGTTACCCAAATCGCAATGAGTGGAAAAACAACCAAAGCAGCCTGTCGCGGCTTTATCTATGGGGCCTTTTTAATGCTTCCCCTCGGATTTGTTGCTGCCTTGATGGGAGTTGTGGCAAAGTCCATGTATCCAGAGAGTACAGCGACTTTGGCACTCCCTCAAGCAATCATGACCCTAAACCCTTGGCTCGCTGGCCTAACTCTCGCTGCACTTTGGGCAGCGGATGTTTCAACAGCCTGTAATCTGCTTCTCGGAACTTCAACACTCGTCTCCCAAGATATTTATAAAAGATTCATCAATCCCCAGGTAACTCCGAGTCAGTACATGCTCGTCAATAAAATTTCCGTTGCATTAATCGGAGTCATCACCTGTGTCATGGCCCTCACGATCACCGGTATCATCAGTACCTTAATGGTAGGTCTTTCACTTTGTGCCGCCTATGGAGTCACCTTGCTTTTCACGTTATTTGCGCCATCTTTTTGTCGGCGCTCTAGCGCCTTTTGGACTTTTTCGTCAGCGATTGTACTTCTCGTTTTGTGGCAACTGTTTCCCCAGATCCGAGTGCTACCTCATCTCATTTATGCCGAATGGATCCTCTGTACAGTCGTATTTTTAGGAGTAGCTCTTCTATCCCCCGCAAGAGTCTCAAGCACAAATTCTCTTTCTGTTGATTAAATTTTTTCTTATATTTAAGGAGGACTCTCATGAATAAATTGGAACTTCTGGCAAAAAAAATCACTCATCTTTTCCCTCTTTGGGTCATTCTTTTTTCGGCAATCGCTTTTCTTGCACCAGCCCCTTTCACACCTTACGGAAAATATATCCCTTATTTACTGGGTGTGATTATGCTGGGCATGGGACTCACAATGAGCCTTGATGATTTTAAACTGGTCTTCACTCGTCCCAAAGATGTACTTTACGGCGTAGGTCTCCGGTTTATTATTATGCCAGGAGTCGCTTTTATCATTGCAAAAGTCCTTGATCTTCCTCCTGCTTTAGCCACTGGGCTGATTTTGGTCGGAGCCTGTCCAAGCGGAACCGCTTCAAATGTTATGTCCTTTATCGCAAAAGCAGACACCGCCCTTTCAGTCACTGTCTCAAGTATTAATACGATCCTTGCACCACTTCTGACTCCTTATATTTTTGTCCTACTTGCAGGAACTTTTATTCCGATCAACGCCGAAGCCTTATTAGTCGATATCTTAAAAATCGTTCTTTTTCCTGTCGCCCTCGGAATTCTAATTCGTTCTTTTGCAACTAATTTTGTAAACCGCTGGATTCAAGTGATTCCGTTAATTTCTGTGGTTGCAATCATCACGATCTTAGCTATTGTCGTCGCACTCAGTGCCGGAAAACTCGCAACCGTTGCGGGGATCGCTTTTGTCGCCGTGGCTCTTCACAATGGTCTGGGCCTAGGCCTTGGCTATGGCTCCAGTCGCTTTCTCGGAATGGGCCATAAAAAAGCCAAAGCTATCTCATTTGAGATTGGCATGGAAAATTCCGGCCTAGCTGTCGCACTTGCGATTGCTCACTTGGATCCTTTAGCCGCAGTTCCAGGCGCTATTTTCAGTATCTGGGCCAACTTTACCGGCTCCTTACTTGCCGGCTACTGGGGCGCACGAGCGGATAAAAAGGAAGCAGCCGAACTCGCCGCCTTAAATAACTAAGCTCCCCCTTCCTCTTGCTGCAAAAACGTAGCAAGAGGTTTTTTTATCGAATATGTTGACAACTTTACACTTTTGATTTAAGATAAAGGAAATCGCATAAGAAATCGACAAAGATGGAACCAGTACAAAAATTAATTTCTTCAGAGAACTGGCGGTGGGTGCGAGTCAGTGAAAAAGATTTTTGGAAACTCACTCCGGAGTCGCAAAGTTGATGATAGACTTTGCCGCCTGTCCCCGTTAAGGACTTCAAGTGGATCTTCAGATCTTAGATGGGTGGTACCGTGGGCATAAGCTCACCCCGTAAGTACCGCCTTTTATTTTTTGTTAGGGCTTTTCTAGCAAAGTCTGAAGTCAACAAGGGTGGTACCGCGGCTTAACTCCAGCCGTCCCTTTCAGGGATGATTGGAGTTTTTTATTTGCCCACATTTTGATTTTCGAGGAGGCTTTTATTCATGAATATTCCATTGCTCATCATCATTGCCTACATTGCTTTGCTCTTTGCCATTAGTGGCTACGCCCGTACCCGTTCGCAAGGAAATGCGGATAATTATGTTCGTGCAGGAAAACAGCTAACCGCTCCCCTGATCTTTGTTTCTATGGTGGGCTTAGTCATCGGAGGTGCGTCAACGATCGGGATCTCCGAGCAAGCTTTTAAAGTTGGCCTATCCGCTGGCTGGTACAATGTCGGCTGGGGAGTCGGAAGCATCATTATGGGCTGGTTTCTTATCCGCTTTATGCGAGCTCGTAGAGACTTTACGACTCTGCCCGAGCTACTCAATCGCTATTATGACAGGAAAGGATCTTTCGCTGCCATAATTACCCAATTGATTATCTGTATCGTTGCAACTTCCCTCCAATATATCGCTGGCGGCTCCATTCTTCATACGATTTTGCCAAATGTATTCACCACCTTACAAAGCGGTATTATCACCAGCGGCGTAGTGTTTGTTGCAATTACATTTATTGGTGGCCTCTGGTCTGCCAGCCTCTCCAATATCTTAAATGTCGCTTTAATTTATGGCGGCTTAATCATTGCTACAATCGCCACAATCAGTGGGCAAGGCGGAATGGCACCCATCGTAGCTCGTCTGCCTGAGACTGGGCCTTGGCTAGATCCTGTTGCCGGTATTGGTTGGACTGGCGTAGCTACCTTTTTAGCAGTAGGCATGGCAATGAATCTCGGACTCCAAAGCGTGACTCAAATCGCAATGAGCGGAAAAACGACCGAAGGTACCTGCAAAGGCTTCATCTGGGCTGGAATTTTCATTATCCCCATTGGTTTTGTCTCGGCACTCATGGGAGTCGTAGCCAAGTCCGCTTTCCCAGGTTCTCCTGCAACCTTGGCACTACCGCAAACGATTATGACACTAGATCCCTGGCTAGCTGGAATTACTCTCGCCGCTCTTTGGGCAGCTGACGTCTCAACGGCCTGTAATTTACTGCTAGGCTCTTCCACTCTCGTCTCTCAAGATATCTACAAGCGTTTTATCAATCCAGATGTAAGTCCAGAATCTTATGTTTGGATCAATAAAGGGGCAGTACTCGCAATGGGAGCACTCACCTGTACGATGTCCATGTATATGACGGGTATCCTAAATACCCTGATCTTCGGCCTTTCTCTCTGTGCTGCGTTTGGCGTTATACTACTCTTCACACTATTTGCTCCTCAGCTTTGTCGAAGAACCAGCGCTTTTTGGACTTTTACTGTTGCCGTCGTCTTAGCGATTGCCTGGCAATACGTCCCAGCAGTACGTATTTTACCCCATGTGGTCTTTGCTGAATGGATCGCTTGTACAGTTACTTTCCTCTTTGTCTATCTTGTTGATTCTCAAGCTATCGAAGTCGATGAGGCAGATTCTTTTGCTGTTGGCAGTGGTGACTGAAAAAGCTCTCCCCTTCCCCTACAAATGTAGGGGATTTTTTTATAAAAAAGAAGACGAGGAAAGCAACTGCTTTCCTCGTCTTTTTGTTAGCGCCAATTTTTCTTATCAATCCCGAGTCGATTCATATGTCGCCACAGGGTCACTCGACTGATGCCCATCCGTTGAGCTGTTAAAGAGATATTACCCTGAGTGGCAGCCAAAGCTTCTCGAATCTTTTCTGACTCTTCTTCCCGCATGAATGTGACTTCTGGTATGGCTTCGCTGGAAAAGAGGGGAGATAAAATTTTGCTAATGTAACTACCACTTAATTTTTCTCTTTGGCTAATACCGACTAAACGCTCCATTACATTTCGAATTTCTCGCAGATTTCCCGGCCAATCATACTTCTCCAGCAAATCAAGAGCACTTGCACTGAGAAATCTCTTTCTGCCCATCTGGCTAGCGATTTCGTTTAGAAACAACTGAGAATAATGAGCAATCTCTTTTTTCCGACCCTTCAGAGGAGGAAGATGTACACTCAACACATTTAAACGATAATACAATTCTTCTCTGAAAATACCGTTTTTAACCAAATCAGTTAGGTTTTTTGTGGTCGCAACAATGACACGGACATTCACTGGGATGACTTGATCGCTTCCCAATCGAGTAATCACTTTTTCCGACATTAAACGAAGCAGACGACCTTGAGTTGCATAATCCATCTCACTAATCTCATTAATAAAAAGAGTCCCCTGATGAGCTAGCTCGATAAGTCCGGTCTTACTCTGACGTCCCGCATCGAGAAAAGTTCCGCTCACATAACCGAACAGTTCACGTTGCAATAATTCCGGTGTGAAAGCTCCGCAATGAATTTCAACAAACGGCCCTTCTTTTCTTCGACTCGCTTGATGGATACATTGGGCAAAATCAGCTTTACCAGTTCCAATTTCTCCGCTGATAACAACGCTTGCATCAAGCTGAGCAAAGCCACGCCCGGTATCAATTAATTGACGAGTAATCTTGTCATGTGGCTCAATTTGATCAAAGCTCATCACCGCAGAATAATTTTTCTTATAAAATTCACGCCGAATATTACCTAAAATTTTCTGCAGATGCTCCACTTCCCAAAACAAGATAAAAGCTCCTGTGGATCCACGATCCAAAGCTGTCGGGATTTTATGAACATAAAGAAGCCGACCACGAAAATGAACGAATTGATCTTTTTCTTCGTCCCCACCAGCGAAAACACTCTTTAAATCAAGCTCCGGCCATACTGCAGAAATCAGCTTTTGCTCCGAAGGTTTCCAAGGATGTTCCAAAATTCGTTGAGCAGAGGTATTCATCCTCCCTATATATCCATTCTTATCAACAGTCATTAGGCCTTCTGTCAAGCTATTAAAGGATGTTCGGATCAGATCAAATAGTGCCACCAGATTACGCGCATAGTAATAACCTTCAATGTAGGCATCACAGGACGGAAGAAGTTCTAATATCTTAAATCCTCGTTTTCGAGCAGATTGGCACACAATGGGTCCCGAAACAATCCACTTTGCCCCGTCTGCTGTCGCCCTATCCAGATAGTCTTCGATGGATGTCTCACAAGTCGCCACATAGAAAGTCACATTTTCTTGAGTTAGCATTTGGGGCTGCCAATTTTGAATTTGTTCCAAAGTCGATCCCCAAGGTATTAGTGCAATTGGTTCTTTTATTTTTTCTATTTCCGCTGCAATTTTTGC
>JAGOZY010000088.1 GCA_018058445.1 Negativicutes bacterium
TGTTTCGTTTACGATTAAGGATGTGCGTGACAAGCAAGGGTATTTGGAGGCACTAGGGCGACCGCGTATTGCCGCTGTAAAACGGGATGCAGATATTGCGGAGGCGGATGCGATAAGAGACTCTCGGGTAAAAAAAGCGTTGGCAGATGAAGAAGGCCAAAAGGCAAAGCTTCTTCGCGATACGAACGTAGCGGAAGCGAGCAAGGATAAAGAAATGAAGGTCGCGGCTTTTAAAAAAGAACAAGATATGGCTAAAGCTGAGGCAGATCAGGCTTATAATATCCAAACGGCTCGATCATCCCAAGTTGTTATTGAGGAGCAGATGAAGATCGAAGTGGTTCGCAAAGAACGGGAAATCGATGTACAGGAGAAGGAGATCCGTCGTCGAGAAATGCAGTACGATGCGGAAGCTTCCAAGTCACAGCAAATGCGTGAAGCAGATGCGATTAAATATCGAATTGAAGCAGAAGCTCAAGGGAAAGCTGCTCAGCAAAGGCTGGATGGTCAGGCCACAGCTGAGGCGGAGCTGGCTAAAGGTACGGCTGAGGCAGATGTCATTCGCTTGAAAGGTTTTGCGGAAGCTGAAGCGAAAGAGAAACTGGCTGAGGCGTTCCAGAAGTTCGGTGAAGCGGCAGTGCTAGATATTGTGGTTAAGATGCTACCTGAGTTGGCTGGGAAAATTGCTGAACCTCTCAAGTCAATTGATAAGCTTACGGTCGTTGATGCGGGTGGTAATGGCAGTGATGGTGCGATCAAGGTCAGTAAGTATGTGACTTCTTTGATGGCTACTGCACCGGATATGCTTAAAAATGTCTCTGGTGTCGACTTGGAAAAATTGGTGGCTAGTCTGGTCAAAAAGGCGCCTGAGACGTTAACCATTGATCCTTCCATTGAAGCATCGAACGCTCAAACGAAATAGTTTACCGAGAATCATCCGTTTCGTGCGGGTGATTCTTTTTTTGAAAGTAGAAAGCGCTGATCAATGTATGAGAAAGCTTTTTCATTTCTCTTCTTTTAAAAATATGGTAGGATAAATTTAATTCGATTTGTCTAAGGGGCGATAAGAAAGGTTGTTGAAGATGGTAACATTAATTGCACAAAATGAAGTAAAAATAGAACATCTTTCGGAAGCACTGGGTCTTTATAAAGAACTCATTCAAAAAACTCGCGAAGAATCTGGCTGTATAAAGTATGATCTTTATGTGGATGAAAAAAATGAAAACCACTTCACTTTTTTTGAGGAGTGGAAAGATGAGGATGCTTTAGAGGCACATCGAAATTCAGAGCATTTTACGCGTATTATCCCGCAATTGACTCTTCTTCGTTCGAAACCATCACAAGTCACTTTTCTTAAAGAATTTAAGGGGTAGATTTTTTGGAACGAAGGGACGTTGGGACATGAATGATGAATTTTCAAAAGCTCTTTTAGCAGAAGGAGCCTCGAGTTCCATTCCTGATGAAGATAATTGGTATGGTCAATTTGTCGGAACTTGGGACTTTGAATGGGTGGATGGAAAAGGGACTCCGGAAGAGCGTCATGCTAAGGGTGAGTGGATTTTTTCATGGATTATAGAAGGCCAAGCGATACAAGATGTCTTTATTTGTCCTTCTCGCTTGGAACGTGCGAATCAGAGTTATTCGGATGCTGCGTATGGTACGACAATCCGGCTCTATAATCCTAAAACTCGCTTGTGGGAAATTTTATATGCGCAGCAAGGTTATCCGACTCACTTTGTCGGGCACCGCGACAGCGAGGGGAACATTGTGCAGACTTTGGTTGGGCATCATGATTTTCAAATGATCTGGACATTTTCCGAGATCTGTCCCGACTCTTTTCATTGGACGAATTCGATGAGTGTCGATGGGGGTAAGACGTGGACTCTTCAAGGTGAACTTTATGCAAAAAGAAAGTTGAATCGGTAAAGATAAGAGCTCCATGCTGCTGGGTCAGTTGGAGCTTTTTTAGTTTCTTGTTGGCGCAGAATTATAGGGTTGACTCTCCTTTTAGGGGAGGGTGTAATCTAGTTTTGTTAGGAGGGAATCTGATGTACCGAATTGGATTATTTTCTCAGATCACGAAGACGACGATTAAAACACTTCGATATTATGATGAGGTAGGTCTTTTGTCGCCGTGCTATGTGAATCTCGAAAATGGCTATCGCTACTATAATTCAAGACAGTTGGTCGAATTTCATCGTATTTTGGCTCTGAAACAAATGGGGTTTTCAATTTCGGAGTTGATTTCGATGATGAGCGGGAAGAAAAAAAGTGATCTTCTTTTAAAAAAGCGAGCTCAAATGATGAAGGAACTTAGGGCGCTGAGCGATCAGATTTCCCGGATCGATCACTATATGATGGAGGAGGAAGAGGGAGTGAATATGAATTATCAAGGAGTTGTGAAGGAAGTGCCGGAGTGCATTGTGTACTCGAAGAGGATGATCATTAAAAACTATGAGGAGTATTTTCAGGTGATACCTGAATTAGGGGAAAAAGTGCTTTTAGCCAATCCAACTTTGGAATGTGTGGCTCCGCCGTATTGCTTTATTATTTATCATGAGGACGAGTATAAAGAGAAAGATATTGATGTGGAATTTTGTGAGGCGGTGACTGATTTTGGTATAGAAACCGATGGCATAATATTTAAGAAAATGCCGGCCTTAGCAGTCGTTTCAGTCATGCATAAGGGGCCTTATCGGGATTTGAATCAAGCGTATTCTTATGCTTTTCGATGGATTGAGGAAAATGGTTATGAGCTCAGCGATCATCCACGAGAGAGTTATATGGATGGGATATGGAATCAGGAAGATGAAAATGAATGGTTAACGGAGCTACAGGTGCCGATTGTAAAGAAATAGAATAGAGAGGCTCCTGTCATGACTGAGATAGGAGCCTTTTTAGTTGGGTTTTTAAAAGCTGTTTTGAAATGACATGGATTGCAATATATAGAGGAATGACTTACGATAAATGAAGAAGCTCAATAGGGAGGATTTGTTATGCGGAAGAAAAAGGATGATACGGCTTTGTTGAAGCTCGCAAAGGAAGAGACGAAGAAAGCTGTGGAAGATTTACAAGAATATTTAGCAAAGAATTTTGATTTGGAGATCGGCTCTTTGCCGACAGAGATCTTTTTGGAATATATTGGTAAAAAAATCGGTCCTTACTATTATAATCAGGGGATTACAGATGCCATGCAGATGATGACAGAGAAGACGGAAGAGCTTTATTTATTGATGAAGCTTGATGATTAGAAGAAATTTCGTGGGACATTTATAGGAAGAGTTTTCGGTGATAAAAGGAGGTCGCGGGTATGAAAGTCATAGGAATTAATGGGAGCCCTCACGAGCGTGGCTGTACGTATACAGCGATTGAATTGATGGCGAAAGAACTGGAAAAGGAAAAGATCGAGGTGGAAATTCTGCAAATTGGCAAGAAGCCTTTTCAAGGTTGTACGGCTTGTAATGCTTGCGGAAAGATGGAAGATCCGAAATGTATTTTTGGCAATGACTTGGTAAATGAATGTATCGAGAAGATGAAGAGTGCAGACGGAATTATTCTTGGGTCGCCGACCTATTATGCGGCTATTGCTGGGCCGATGAAGTGTTTTTTAGATCGATTTTTCTATGCAGGTAGTCATGTTCTAAAGCATAAAGTCGGTGTGGCAGTTGCTTCGCAAAGGCGGACTGGTGGCGTAGAGGTGACTCAACAAATTAATAACTATTTTAATCTTGCCCATGTAGTCATTCCGCCATCTCAGTATTGGAATACGATTCATGGGAATACTCCTGCCGAGGCGATGCAAGATCTTGAAGGGGTTCAGATCATGCAAACTCTTGGAAAAAATATGGCGTGGACGATGAAGTCCTTAAAAGCCGGTAGTGAGCGAGTGGATCTGCCAATACTTGAGCCGAGAGTATGGACAAATTTTATCAGATAAAGTGAATAATAGTGGGATAATTGTGACTCTGTTTTTGCATGCCAGAGAAATCTTTTTTAGACTTAATTTAGGACAAATGTGGTTTTAGTCGTGGGAGCTTTGAAGAGCCTGCTGCAAAAGAAGCAGCAGGCTCTTCGTCTATAGAGAAAAGGTAGAGATAGCAGTATCACAGCTTGTACTTACTAGCTAAATTACATCTTTTATCAGGAGACAAGAAACAAAAAAGAATGTGATGATTTGATGGAGAGCGAAGCAGAATAAAAATTTTTTTCAAGATCACGTCTTTAAATACTGGTGAAATAAATACTTTTTGTCTAAAATAGCCGGTCTAAAGTCAGATCAAAAACTGTGACCAAATTGTGAATACTTTATGACAGTAGTTGTACCTGCCTTGATTTGAAGGCTGCCATGGTATAAGGTTAGAAAGTAATAATAATTAGTGATAAATAGGAGGAACTTGAGATGAAGAAATGGTTATTGGCTTTTGCTTTGGTTGTTGGTTTTGGATTGATGGGATCAAATTTAGCATCAGCAAGTCCTGATTATCAGAAACCTGTCGAGCGTAAAGGACAGCTACAACTGTATAAAGAGGATTTTTATATAGACGGCTTGGAGCTGGAGCTCGGTGATGAGCGAACAGTCGGGCTTGACTATAATAAGGATGGTAAGGTCGAACAGGTTCGATGGGAGCTTTATCGAATGGTTGGACAAGAAGTAACGATTACTGGTTATCTTGAAAGACTTGACTGGAATGAATACAATGAAGAAGAAATTTATGTGACTCAAATCAATGGAATGAATTTTCAAAATCGCAAAGTAAGACCTCAGTACTGATTTTTAAAAAGCCCCATTGCAGGGGCTTTTTTTAGTTTATCTGTTTTTTTAAATAGCTAGAAGAATAATTTGGACACTCTCTCGTATGTTGTCATTATTTTATCAAGATTAATTATTGTAAAGAGTTGTCAGGAATTTGTCTAGGTAAATAGAATGTAAAAAGAGTGTGAACTCGATTGTAAAGGGGATTTTCAGGGAGTAAAATGAGTCGTAGTTTCAAGGGCGCGTTTGTTTCAAAACCGCTGACGAAAAGGCAGATGGTTTTGAATGAAGTTGGGGAGAGTTGAGGACATACAGTAAATGACGGAAAAAATTAAAGAGTTGTTCTCTAACTATGGGGGACGCTTTTCGGCGGTTTGGGGACTTGTTATTTTTTGGTTAGCTGTGGATTTTTTTGTGAGATTAGGGCTGGCGCTCTATTCGGCAAGCCAAGTTTCATTTTCATTATGGACTTTGGTAAAGATGTTTGTTGTTGGATTTTTCTTTGATCTTTCGGTGGCGCTTCATGGAATGATTCCGCTGGTTTTATATTTGGCGATTGTGCCACGAAAGTGGTTTGATCGATCTTGGAATCGTTGGTTGGTTCGTGGATTTGTATGGCTTGGAGCCTCTCTGATTTTATTTGGCGCTGTATCGGAATACTTTTTTTGGGAGGAATTTCAGAGTCGGTTTAACTTCATTGCGGTCGATTACCTAGTCTATACAACAGAGGTTTTAAAAAATATCCGAGAATCCTATCCTGTGTTTCCATTGATTGGAGTAATTGGGCTTTTAGCTGCTGTGGTAACTTGGCTGATTGACCGATACCTTTTGGTCTGGAAGACCGAAGTAAATTGGAAAAAGCGAGTAGGGGCAGTGCTACTATTTATTCTGTTTCCAGTAATTTCATTTTTTGG
>JAGOZY010000089.1 GCA_018058445.1 Negativicutes bacterium
TGTTATGTCTGAATGGGTTGAACCAGGCCCCTCTTTGGAAGACAACGAAACAACTGCGTTAGGCCGCGTAGGCCAAGGCCCTATCTTGGATCGATTAAGTCGGTTAGATCAAACAATTTTTGGCGTAATTCGTAGTGGAACAGTAAATGATCGAGTTGTAAAGCAAGCGGAACGTCTTCGCGGTGGTACAATTGATTCACCATCAATCATAGCAAGGGTAAATGCAACCGAATGGTCGCTTGACAAAACAGTTTCAATTGCGCCACTTGGCGAGCGCTTAGATGAACTTGAAAGTCGTTTAACCGGAACGGTCATTCATACTTCACTTGAAGATCGAAGTACAAAAGTGGCAGCGCAAGTTTTAGAATCAGAAAATGCGACTTCGGTCACTGTACCTACTGAAACACTTATTCGTGTTAAATTTATCGAACCTTTAACTAGCAAAAATGCCCAGATTGGTGATACTGCTAAAATTCAAGTAGAAGAAGATGTTTTTCAAGATGGCTATCTTGTCTTCCCTAAAGGTGCTGTTGGCCAAGCAAGTGTTAAAACAGTTAAACCGGCGAAGCGATTTGCTCGGGATGGAAAAATGACTATTTCATTTGACTACATTGAAGCGATCGATGGCCGCCGAATTCATGTTATCCAAGGAAACCGATCTGAACGCGAAACCGCTACATTTGCTAAAGCAGCGGGTGCTTCAATTGCTGGCGCGATCATTTTGGGCCCGATTGGATTAGTGGGCGGTGCTTTTCTAAAAGGAGAAAATGTTGATATTAAAGAAGGATCTCAGCTTTATATCGAAACTGATCGCGAAAATGACATCTTATCGATTCAGATATAGTAAGGGGATTCAGGAATGAAAGATCGATTGATCCGTCGTGGATTATTGGGAAGCTTAGGCTATTTAGCAACTTTTGGAACATTAGCTTCAGCCGCTGAGTCAACGCCTGAAAATAAGGAAAACCCACCGCAAGGTCCTGTGAAAATGGTTGCGGATCAAATGGAATATAACCAAAATACCGGTGATTTTCACGCTTCTGGGCGCGTCCGCATCGTTCGTGATGGAGACCGGCTGCGGACCGAAGTCGTTTTTGGTAACGGAAATGACGGGGACATCGTTTTTCCAGAAGAAGTTAGAATGGTGCGGCCGCTCACTGTCATGCAGTTTGGTACCGGTACTTATAATTTCAATTCTCAGACCGGTGAATTTGAAAATGTAAGTGGGATGCTAAAAAGTCGTTATTTTGTTAGTGAGCATGCTGATATTTATCCAGACCGAACCGAACTTCGAAATGCAAGTATCGCCGAAGATGAATCCTTGATGAGCGAAGGGCGGAGACCCATTTTTCGGATTGACGCGCCAAGTGTGACAATCATCCCAAATGAAAAAATGACGCTAAATAGACCTGCGCTCTATTTAGGTCCACATAAACTGATACAATTAAGTAGCTATACAACGTCACTTAAACCGGAAGACCAAGAATCGAAATTTCCTTTTCCGAAAGTCGGTTATGATAATGACCGGGGATTTTTTATCAGCTATTCGCAGCCTTTTTTACTCCCTGGTGGCGTTTATTTCCGTGCATGGGGTGGAGCCTACACAGAAGATGGATTTAAAGGCGAGCTGAGCCTTTCAAAAAGTACGTCAATTGGAAGCTTTACTTTGAATTATGGTCAAGTCTATGATGGCGCAAATGATAACTGGATCCAGCGTCTACCAGAGCTTAGCTACCGAACTCCAACAATTGGACTTGGTGGTGGCTGGAACACCTATCTTACTGCAAGAGCTGGACGCTGGAAAGGTGAAGGCTTAGACTCATGGCGGTATGAAAGTGAGGCGTGGATTTACCATCGCCCAATTTCCATTTTTGAGAAGACGCTACTTTCTTTTGGTGGTGCAATGCGCTACGTGAATGAAGCCGATTATAATAACGAATTTTGGCAGCCCCGTGGCTATGTCCGATTGGAAACTCAATGGACTGCCGATCTATATACCAGTCTTTCCTTAGAAGGAAATAGCGAGAATAAGGCTCGTTTTAAATATCGTCACACTGACTTTGAAAATTCTATTCGGCCGTTTGTCCGCTACCAAATTGATCGAAGAAATCAAATTAATTTGGGTGGAGTTTATGACATTGATAATGGACGGTTGGCAGAAATTCGAACGAGCTGGGTTTACGATCTTCGTGGTATTCAGATTGAATTAGCGTGGAAAAGAGATCGAGTCAGGAATGATGATAAATTTGAAGTGAATTTGCACACAAGAATGTTTTAAAAAATAATCGAAAAAATTCAGTACGAAGGAGAGCTTTGCATGAATTTTTCTGCTGATGCCTTTAAGGCTTATGATATCAGAGGACGTTTTCCTGATGAACTGAATGAAGAGCTCGCTTATCAAATTGGTCGAGCTTTTGTAGAGCTTTATAATCCCAAGGTCGTGGTTATCGGTCGCGATGTACGTTTGACGAGTCAGTCATTTGCCATAGCTTTGGCGAACGGCTTTACTGATGCAGGGTGCGATGTTTGGGATATCGGTCTTTGCGGCACTGAGCAGGTCTATCATGCGACAGCAGCTTGGAATGCTGATGGGGGCGTAATGATCACTGCCAGTCATAATCCGATGGAATATAATGGCTTTAAGCTAGTCGGCCCTGAAGCTCGTCCGATTAGCTCAGATACCGGGTTATTCGATATTCGAGACCGAATTTTTAAAGAAGCCTTCCCAGTCGGCCCAGTAGAGGAGATTCCCAAGGGAAAAGTGATTGAACGAGATTCGATGGACAGTTATATCCAGTTGCTACTCCAGATGGTTCCAGCAGCGCAAATGAAACCTTTGAAAGTTGTTGTAAACGGCGGCAACGGTTGTGCAGGGCCGGTAGTTGAAGCATTGGCCAAGCATCTACCTTTAAAGCTGATTCCAATGAATTTAACTCCCGATGGTACTTTCCCCAATGGCATACCCAATCCTCTACTGCCTGATCGCCGTGCCGCGACTGCTCAAGCAGTTGTTGAAAATCAGGCGGACTTTGGTGTTGCGTGGGATGGCGATTTTGATCGTTGCTTCTTATTTGATGCCAAGGGACGCTTTATCGATAGTTATTATCTAGTCGGCTTTTTAGCTGAAATTTTTCTAAAAAAAGAACCAGGTGGACGCATTATTTATGACCCCAGACTCGTTTGGAACACCGAAGAAGAAGTAAAGACTCTTGGAGGGAAACCGATAGCAAGTCGCGGCGGGCATGCGTTTATGAAGGAAACTCTGCGAAAAGTAAATGCCATTTATGGTGGCGAAGCTTCAGGGCATCACTTCTTTAGAGAATTCCATTGGTGTGATAGCGGAATGCTGCCTTGGTTATATGTAGCAGCAGAGCTCAGCCATCAAGGTCGTACTTTGGCAGAAGTTGTCGAAGAGCGAATGGAAAAATTTCCAACCAGTGGTGAAATGAATCGCATAGTGGATGATGCCCCAAGCATTATCCAAAAAATTGAAGATGAGTACAGCCCGAGTGCTGAAAAAGTAATGCACCTTGACGGTATTGGAATTGATTATCCAAACTGGCGATTTAATCTTCGTTCCTCAAATACCGAGCCGGTGATTCGGCTAAATCTCGAAACCCGTGGTGATCAAGGGTTACTAAAAGAAAAAACCGAAGAACTTCTTGCTAAAATTGGCGGTAGGCCTCAAGAATAAGTAGGAGGGGAAACATGAGAATTCAAAAGGTTAGAAAAGCAGTGATTCCTGCTGCTGGTCTTGGAACTCGTTTTTTGCCTGCTACGAAAGCTCAACCGAAAGAGATGCTCCCGATTGTCGATAAGCCAGCGATTCAATACATTATTGAAGAGGCAGTCGCATCAGGAATTGAAGAAATTCTTGTCATTACAGGCCGAAATAAACGAGCGATCGAAGATCACTTTGATCGCAATGTCGAACTTGAAATCGCCCTAAGAGAGCAAGGCAAAGAGGATCTACTAAAACTTGTCCACGAAACCGAAAAAATCTCCATTCACTATATCCGCCAAAGAGAACCACTTGGACTCGGTCACGCCGTATGGTGTGCTCGCCAATTTGTTGGCGACGAGCCATTTGCGGTTCTACTAGGTGACGATATTGTTGTAAATGACACTCCCTGCCTAGCGCAGCTCTTGGATGTTCATTCTCGTTGTAAGGGCAGCATTGTCGGAGTACAACAAGTGGGACTGGACGCTGTAGAACGCTATGGAATTGTTGATGGAGAAAAGGTTGAAGAGCATATTTGGCGTGCGTTAGATTTGGTTGAAAAGCCGAAGAAAGAAGAAACTCCATCGCAACTTGCGATCTTAGGACGTTATGTCCTAGAGCCGGAAATTTTTTCGATTTTAGAAAATGTTCCGCGCGGTCGTGGCGGTGAGATCCAATTGACTGATGCACTTAAAGTCCTTGCAAAGCAGCAAGCAGTCTATGCCTATGAATTTTCTGGTCGGAGATATGATATTGGCGATAAAGAGGGCTTTTTAGAAGCAACTGTAGAGATGGCTTTGGCTCGTCCTGATTTACGTGAAGAATTCTTAGCTTATCTCCGGCAGCTTTCTGATTTGAAATAACAGCCCTGAAAGGGGCTTTTTCTATTTTATTTGAAACCAAAGGAGATGGAGGACATGAAGCCAGATCAACAAAAATTTTCAGGTGAAGAAAGACCCTGGGGATCTTATGAAATACTACTCGAAGAGAGCACTTATAAGGTAAAGCGAATCACTGTGAAGAGTGGCGGCGAACTCAGTCTCCAATCCCATAGATTGCGTAGTGAACATTGGACAATGGTTGTAGGCGAAGGGCAAGTTACCTTAGACGAAAAGACAGTAACCCTAAAAGCGGGCGAACATATTTATATCCCGACTGGTGGAAAGCATCGACTCGCAAACCTAGGAAAAGAAAGTCTGATTTTAATCGAAGTTCAGTGCGGCGATTATCTTGGCGAAGATGACATCATTCGTTATGAAGACCGTTATGGACGAACTTAGAAAAGGAAAAGGGAGGAACCAATGATTCAGAGATTAAACAGTGATTTTATTTTTGATTCGACTCATCTTTTTCACGAAAATGGAATTTCTCTTGAAATGCTCCAGGCGGCTGAAAACAAAATACAGGCAGCTGGACAAAAAATGAATATAATCCGCGAGATAGGAGAATTTTCAGGACATTTATCGAAAGACGGCGAGCCGGAAAAAGTACTTTTTGCCCAATTACCTTTTCCAAGTGTAAGTGGCCCCAATGTTCCGAAAGAGTTAGAGCGTTTGAGCAAATTTGGCGAGCAAGCGAGACACCGGATTGATTCTGTCATTTCCTTTGGAATCGGCGGTTCGTACCTTGGGAATCAGGTGCTCTTTGACTTACATTGCGGTGAATTTTGGAACGCTAAAAATACCGAAGAACGTTCAGGCTGGCCGCGAATGTATTTTAGCGGCAATAGCTTAGACCCGCAAAGCTCAACAGCAATCGCAGGGGAGATCATTCGCCAAAGCAAAGTAGCCCAGAGTCATGGCAAGCCTTATCAAGCTCTTTTAGTTGTTATTTCAAAGTCAGGTTCAACAGTGGATACGATGGCGAGCTTTTTTGTCGTGAAAGAAATTCTTGAAAAAGCCGAGGTCGATTTTGAGGTTTGGGCGGTTACGGACCCAGCA
>JAGOZY010000090.1 GCA_018058445.1 Negativicutes bacterium
CATGGTTGCTGCGATGATCGTCTACACGATCGGCGCGTTCTTTTTTGGTGGCTGGCAACTTACTTGGGTCGGGTTTGCGGGCCTACTTCTTGGGTCAGCGATTTTCGCGGCTTTGGGCAGTATCGCAGGGATGATTGTCGAAGGAAATGACGGGCTATCGGTTATTCAAAACTTTTTTATGACCCCGATGATTTTCTTTTCCGGTTCTTTCTTCCCAATTAAAAATCTTCCCTGGGGAATCGATCAGGTGGTTCGTCTGCTTCCTCTTGGAATGATTAATCAATTGCTTCATGCAAGAACTTTTGGGATGGAGCAGGTGTACTTTCTTGTTGGACTCAGTATCATGGCAATTGTTTGCTGGGGCTGGGGTACTCATGTCATTCGTAACTATCAAGAATAGAGATTTACAGTTAATATTTCTATAATTGAATTGAGGTGGATCAGTTGTTTGAAATCAAATTGGTATCGCCGACAAAGGAACATGAAAAAGCAGCATTAGAGTACATAAAAGAGCATTTGGAGTGCAATGAAGTCGATCTGCATGGAGGGGCCATGTTAGAAAAGACGGAACCTTATACCAAGTGGCTAGAACGGTTAGAAAAAAATAGTAATGAAAAGACTGTAGTTCCGGGATGGGTCACTTCATCCACCTTTTTTGTGATCCGAAAAAACGATAATAAGCTGATCGGGATGATAGACATCCGGCATCGCTTAAACACTTTTTTAGCGGAGTATGGCGGACATATCGGCTACGGAGTGTGTCCAAGCGAAAGAGGAAAAGGATATGGGACTCAGATTCTTCAATTAGGATTGGCACATTGCGAAAAGATTGGTCTAACAAAAGTGATGGTGGCTTGTTACAAAGAAAATGAGGCTTCAAGTAAGATTATCCGAACCTGCGGTGGCGTTTTTGAACGAGAATTTCTGTATACGGATGGCAAAATTGTACAGATTTTTTGGATTACTATCTAAAGGTAGTTACATATATTAGAATCATTCACAACCTCAGGTAAGTAAAATATCTGGGTCATGAAAGAGTATCAGAGCGCCTTTGAGCTGCCGAAGAAAGGGAGAAATAAGATGAAAAAACCATGGCTAGTTGTCTACTCCAGTTTGACCGGTAACACGAAAGAGGTAGCAGAGGCAATCTTTGAAGTTCTGCCAGAAGGCAGTGAAATTTTTCCAGTAGAAGAAACTCCATCCGTAGACGGATACGAAAATATCGCTGTTGGTTATTGGGTAGATAAAGGTACTGCCGATCCTAAAGCAATGACTTACATGAAAGAGATTACTCATTCCAACGTATTTGTTTTTGCGACGTTAGGTGCGTACCCGGATAGCGACCATGCAGCACAAAGCTTAGAGCGAGGTGCAGAGCTTTTAGGTGAAGGATGTACTGTAACAGGAAAATTCATTTGCCAAGGCCGTATCTCACAAGCGATGGTAGATCGAATGAAAGCGATGCCGACAGATCATCCTCATGCGCCGAATGCAGAACGATTGAAGCGTTGGGAGATTGCTTCGACCCATCCAGACCAGGCTGATTTCGCTGCGGTTCAAGAAGCTGTGAAAAAAGCTCTGTAGTTTTAAAAAAGAAAAAGCGCTGATTGATTTTCAATCAGCGCTTTTTGAGTTATTAGTTGCGAATTAGCCTTGTTTAAGGGCGATGATTTCAACTTCGACCTTGACGTCTTTTGGAAGTCGCGCGACTTCTACGCAAGAGCGAGCAGGGAAAGGAGCTTCAAAGTATTGAGCGTATACTTCGTTGATGGAAGTAAAATCGTTCATATCTTTAATGAAGACTGTCGTTTTGAACACATCTTTTAAAGTTAATCCCGCAGCTTCCAGAATCGCGGCAGCATTTTTTATGGACTGATGAGTTTGCTCTTTTACGTCTTGGGAGACGATTTCACCAGTTTGAGGATTGAGCGGGATTTGCCCGGATGCGTATAGCATATTGCCAGCCCATACGGCTTGGGAATAAGGACCGATCGCACCAGGAGCTTTAGGTGTGCTGATGATATTTTTTGACATGATAAAATCCTCCTTTTAAAATGGTCTGTTAAAGCTATTATGCCATATTTTTTGTATAAATAGGAATAATTATCGTGCAGAGTTTTTGAGACTTTCGCGAATGATTGGAGCTGCAAAAAATCGATAAGCGATTGCTGAAAGGCAGCAAAGACCCCCGAGCAGTTCCAGTGTGAAAGGGATTCCGGCAAAGTCAATTAAAATGCCACTTAAGTAGCCGCCAATCGGAGCAAAACCCATCAAACAAAGTGAGTAAAAACTAACAGCTCGTCCTCGCATCACTGGGTCTGCGAGCATTTGAATCACAGTGTTGGTCGCTACAATAGCGGAAATTACGCCGTAACCAGTCAGCGCGTTCAGGCAGTAAGCCCAAAGAATACTGGAGTGCTGTACGATCAAAATTTGGCTAAGGCCAGTTACGAAAGCACCGAGCCAAATTAATTTTTCCATCCCAACAATTCGACTTTTAAAAGCAATCGAAACCGCAGTGATAATCGCACCGACTC
Source organism: Negativicutes bacterium (assembly GCA_018058445.1). GTDB lineage: Bacteria > Bacillota > Negativicutes > JAGOZY01 > JAGOZY01 > JAGOZY01. The sequence goes on from JAGOZY010000090.1 coordinate 2,538, forward strand.
CGAAGGACATCATTAGATTTCCGAGAAGATCTGATCCACCACCTAAATGATACTTAGCCAGAATTGGCAAAAGAACCATCTGTTGAGAACCGAAAAGACTGACTGCAGTGAGCATCAGCAACGAACGGGCTAAAGCTGGAGAGCTTTTGATATAGCGAAACCCTTCCATAAATTCTCGCAGTATCGCCCGCTTGGGTCCGTCCACTCGAACAAGTTTCGGTAGAATCATTGCTTTTAGTGCGATATTTGAGGCGCTATAGCCGATTGCATTGATCAAAAAACAAAATCCTTCCCCAAAGAAGCGAACGAATTGCCCGCCGATTGCAGGGCCGATTGCCCGAGCAGAGTTAAACATAATCGAATTTAGTGCAATCGCATTTGGAAGGTCTCGTCGGTCATCCACCATTTCGACCACAAAAGATTGGCGAGTCGTCATTTCAAAGGCGTTGATACAGCCCATCACTAAAGCTAATAAAAAAAGCAAGGGTAAGTTGATCAGGTCGGTTAGAGTAAGAATGGCCAAGATGAATGCGTGGGCAGCAGCAGCAACTTGAATTAGACGCAAGATGGAGCGTTTTTCATAGCGATCTGCGACAACCCCGGCGATGGGTCCGAGAAAAATCGTTGGCACTTGAGTAAACATGGCCATAAGACCTAAATAAGTAGCGCTACCACCTAGTCTCAGGAGAAGCCAACCTAAAGCCAGCTGCTGCATCCAGTTGCCAATTAAGGTGATGGACTGACCTGTAAAAAACAGCCGATAATTTCGGTAACGAAAAGCTCTGGTCGATTTAGCAAGACTTAGTTTAATCGCCCGATCCGAAACAGGTAGGAGTGGCATAGAATTGACCCTCCTCTCTTGAAATAACCTCGTCCTATTATCATACCACTGGGGCGGTAAAGTTACCAATCGAAATAAGCGGAAAAAGAGTACTTTTGTTTTATAAAAAATGAATAAATATCACTAAAAAATAAAATTGGTAAAAAACCTGCTTGTCAGCATTGACAAGGCCGCAAGACCATTTTATCTTATAGGAGAAGAGCTATCTAAAAAAGTAACTATAAGTAGGTCGAATGTAATTAAATTAGGGGGAACGTCAGACATGGGTAATCAAGAGTTCAAAAACAATTTTCGTAACCTGGTTGTACCGGAAGCTTTACAGGAATTATTAATTTTTCAAAAAGGAATACCAGAAGGCGAATTTTACAGTGCTCATTTTTGGCTAGATCGAATTGATTATCAAGAAGACAGCGTGCTTGCAAACTGGAGTGACGAAGAGGGCTTTTTCCTATCTCTTTTAGAGTTTGCCGATAGCGATGACTTAGGCGGAACCTATGCTTTTTGGCTAGTAGGACGCAATAAAGACTTAAGTCAAGCTCCAATCGTGTATATGGGTGGTGACGGAGATGCAGGCGTTGTTGCTGAGAATTTGCAGGATTTTTTGCGTCTGCTCAGTATTGATGTGATGCCTATTGCTTTTGAAGATCGCATTTGTTATTTCCGGGATGAAGATGAATACGAAAAAGGTCTTTATCGAAGTGAACATATTGATGCCTATAAAACATGGCTTAAGGAGGTCTGGCAACTACAACCAGTGGTTGACGAAGACGGTGCGAGCCAAATTACGGATCAGGCGGAAGAACGCTATGGGGAAGACTTTAGAGAGTGGCTTTCTTCTTACTCCGGCTGCTGTTTCTAGCAGTCCGATCAAACGGTTCTGAATAGGAAATAAGAAATAAAAGAATCCCCAGAAGCAGTTGCTTCTGGGGATTCTTAGCTGATAAAACAATTAACCCACGTGGATGTAACGGTCTTTACATTCAGCTTTTTTTGCATCATTGAAGTTTTCGATGTTTGAAAGATAACCAGTGATTCGTCGTACACGACGAATTGGAGATTTTTCAATCGCTTGGATCAGTACTTCGTCTCCTTCAAGTTGGAAACTTAAAGAAGCGAGTTCTTTTCCTTGACGATTCCATTCAGAAACTTCTTCAAGAACTAGGCTTTCAAGCTCTTGTGAAGAAAATGTTGGGTCAGCAGTGATGTTAATTCCTTGGATTTGCATGATGAATAGCCTCCTTCGATATGGGTTGATAAAAATTCTTAGATATCTAATAGGGCTTACCCACTTAGATAAGACTATAATACCACATGTAGTTTTTTTTACAAGAGAAAACCACAAGATATAGAAAGAAATTTTTGATAAAGAAATGTCTTCGGGGTAAGATTTCTAGGCAAAAAGTGTGAAATATGATAAGGTTAGAATGTAAAAATGTAATCTGCTATTTAACTGAAAATTGGCGAAGAGCAGATCTAAAGGAGGAATCCCATGAGGGAGCGACGGAGTGCTGAAAAACTGGAAAAATACTATCAGGAATTCCAGAAAAACGGCAAAGTAAACCCGAATGTGCATCCGTGGGTAGCAGAGTCCTGGATTCGATCCAAGAAACAAGAGGTCCCTACTGAGAAAAAAGATATTAAATCAGCTCTAAGCCCAACTGAATTGAAAACCAGACAAGATAAACATATGGCAGTGATAGAGTTTTTAGGTGACTTAGGAAAAGCTCTTCAGCCTTTTATTTATTCTCAAGGACTATGGCTTCTATTGACCGATGAAGATGGTTATATTTTAAAGGATTATAACGGAGAATTTTTAGGGGCAGCAATTGGCTTTGTCCCAGGTCAGAGAATTTTAGAAGAAGATATCGGTACAACCAGCCTATCTATCGCCTATATGCAGCAGCACAGCTTCGTCCTTTTTGGAGCAGAAGCTTGGCAAGATTGGCTGCGAACCGGTTGGATGGCTTCGGTTCCAGTTCGCCAAGGCGAAGGTATCCGGTATGGACTGACTCTTGTCAGCTCAAACTTAGATGGTGATTTTTCGATGGGCGCAATGGTTCTGGAGCTGATCCGGACGAGCCTAGAAGAGTTTATTCGAAATCAAGAGGAGAATCACATTCAGCGGACGATTTTAGATGCAGTTCCTTTTGCGCTGTATCGAGTTTTACCGGATAGCAAGATTGCCTATGCAAACGCATTGGGTCATGAGCGATTAAGCACCATTTCGCCGGATAACGGACAGCCAAAGCTTAC
>JAGOZY010000091.1 GCA_018058445.1 Negativicutes bacterium
AGAGTCTTGACGAACAAATTAGAAGAAGGTATTCTAAAGTTATAAGAAAATTGCAAACGTTTGCAAAGGAGCGGATGATAGATTGGTTACCTTAGAAGACGTTGCAAAAAAAGCCCAAGTCTCCGCAAGTACCGTCTCAAGAGTTCTGAGTGGAAAAGTGGCTGTAGCACCCGATACGGCAAAGCGGGTTCGTCAAGCCGTGCAAGAGCTCGAATATCAGCCAAACTTACTCGCTCAAGGCCTTAAAGGAACGTCTTTGCGTACGATTGGCATACTGCTTCCAAATGTCAGGAGCCTAGCCTTCCCAGCCGCACTACGAGGCATCGAAGATGTCGCTCATCAAGCAGGCTATACAGTCGTCTTTTGTGACACGGATGAAGATCCGGAGAAAGAGCGGCTTTATATTCGCAATTTAAAACAGCGTCTGATTGATGGACTCATCTTGACAACTGCCCATCCAGACAATCCGAACTTAGCCGACTTAGTCGCAGAAGAATTTCCTGTCGTAGCTCTAGTCCGGCACCTTGAAGGGGTGAGCGATGCGATTATTGTTGATAACCGGGCCGGTGCTTATGAAGCGACAAAATATATGTTATCCCGCGGCATTCGCCGCTTATGGGTCTTAAATGGTGATCCCAAGCTTCTTTTATATAAAGAGCGTTGCGAGGGAATACGCCAAGCTTATCAGGAAGAAAATATTTCCTGGGATCAGGTACAAATTTTTTCTACTTTGTATGACACAGAAGATTCCTATCGAAAAGTTCAGGAACTCCTTCAAACAGAAGCTTTACCGGAAGGCATTTTTGCCCTAAATGATCCAAAGGCGATCGGGGCTCTTCGAGCCCTTACTGAGGCAGGTATCTCAGTACCTGAGCAGGTTTCGGTGTTTGGATTTGATGACTTGGATGTCGCCCCTTGGCTTTCACCAGCTCTGACAACGGTTGCCCAGCCTTTTTATCAGATGGGGCAAGAAGCTTGTCAAAGGCTTATTGAACGGATTACTACAAAAGAAAAACTGCCTATCGTCCAAAAAATATTACCGGCAAAGCTGATGATTCGTGAATCTGTTCGATAAATAAAAAGAAAAAACGGATTGAATAAAATTTTTAAATAACCTTGCAAACGTTTGCAGATGATTTGAATAGGATTAAAGGAGGAGAAAAAATTGGCACAGCACGAAAAATTTTCTTGTAAATCTGGTGAGGATCTTAAATCATTAGCGGCTTCTTTAGGGGTGAAATTGCCTTACCAGGAGGACATCTCTCCTTTGGGGAAATCGTTGGAACTTGGAAAATGGAAAGTACCCAATCGGATGGTCATTCAGCCCATGGAAGGCTGCGACGGAGATGACATGGGTCGCCCGAGTGAATTGACGATGCGACGATATGAGCGCTTTGCTCGCGGTGGATCAGGGCTTCTTTGGATGGAAGCCACGGCAGTTCATCCAGATGGCAGAGCAAACCCGAGACAATTGCAAATCCGCGAAGAATCTTTGGAAGCATTGACAGAAATGGTTCATCGAACTCGAGTGGCTGCCAAAGAAGCAGGACAAGAAAATCCGATTTTGATTGTTCAGCTCACTCATTCGGGGCGCTATAGTAAACCGGATGGTACAGCAAGGCCAATCACAGCGACAGAAAATGTTTTTCTGGATGCGAAATTAACAGGAGAGCGTCATATCATTACGGACGATGAGCTTGATGCTTTGCAAGAAAACTACATCACTGCAGCAAAGCTAGCAATACAAGCTGGTTTTGATGGGGTTGATATCAAAAGTTGTCACGGCTATTTACTCGGAGAGCTTCTTTCTGGCTACAACCGTCCAGGAAAATATGGCGGCAGCTTAGAGAATCGTACTCGAATGATTCGCGAAGTCACCAAGAAGGTCTACCAAGCAGTCGAGGGAAAAGTATTTATTGCCAGCCGTTTAAATGTGTATGATGGATTGCCAGCTCCATCGGGTTGGGGATCTGATTCTGATGGAAAACCAGACTGGACAGAACCTCAATGGCTCATTAAAGAACTGTATGAGCGAGGAATGATCCTAATTGATGCGACTTGTGGTAATCCCTACTACAATCCGCACATCAATCGTCCTTATGATAGAGGCTATTATACGCCACCAGTTCACCCACTGGAAAACTTGACAGTTTTGCTTGAGGCAGCGCGTCAGGTAAAGCAGGCTGAGCCCAAAATGTCTGTGATTTGTAGTGGGCTCACCTGGCTACGAAGATTTGGTGGTAACGTTGGAGCAGCAGGCGTTGCTGAAGGTAGTTACGACCTTGCTGGGTTTGGTCGTCAAGCCCTTGCCTATCCAAATTATGCCAAAGATCTACTGGCTGGAAACTGGCAGGCCAATCAAGAATGCCTGACTTGCAGTAGTTGTACTGTGATGATGCGTGATGGCGGAGTCTCTGGTTGCCCGATCCGCGACGGAGAAGTATATCGTCCCCTCTTCCAAAAAGGAAGAGAAGGAAAAGAAGCCATTGACGGTAGCGCGGTTGCTTACCACGTTTAAATCAACACATGGTACAACCGTAGTGAATTAGAATAAGTCTTTCGGTAGTATTGAAAACTTTTTTCTTCACTCATTATTCATTTGTGGAATAATAAAAGAATTTAAAGTTATAATAAGGAGGAACTTAGATGCTTGCTCAAACAATGGTACTCACAAAATTCTTGGCTCCTCTCGAAGCTCGCGAAGTGGAAATTCCCGAACTTGCTTCGGGTGAGATGCTTGTTCAAATTGATGCAGCCGGGGTTTGTGGCTCAGATGTTCATATGTGGAAAGGGGAAGACCCACGGACACCCCTACCGATCATTCTGGGTCATGAAGGAGTCGGAACCATTTTAAAAATTGCTGGAAACAAGCAAGATGTAAATGGCTCTGAGCTGAAAGTCGGTGATCGGATTCTTTGGAATCGTGGAGTGGTATGCGGTCAATGTCATTTTTGTGCCATTGAAGCGGATCTTTCTCTCTGCATAAATCGACGAACCTATGGAATCAACCGATGCTTTGATGATTTTCCTCACCTGACAGGTTGTTATAGTACCCATATTTTACTTGATGCTCGAACCAATGTGTTCCCAGTACCCAAAGAAGCAGATCCTGCGGTACTTGTACCAGCATCTTGCTCAGGGGCGACAGTCGCTCATGCTTTTGACCTGCACCCCGTCCGCTTTGGCGATACGGTCCTTGTTCAAGGGCCTGGACCGTTAGGTATGTTTGCGACGGCTTTTGCAAAGCGTATGGGCGCGAAAAAAGTGATCGTCACCGGTGGATCGGAAAGCCGTTTGGCTATGTGCAAAGACTTTGGGGCCGATCTGGTTTTAAATCGTCATAGCATGAGCCTGGAAGAGCGTCGTGACGCAGTTCTGGAAGCGACTGGTGGACGAGGAGTGGATATCGCTCTTGAAGCCGTGGGACATCCTTCGGCAGTACACGAGGGAATCAAGCTCGTAAGATCTGGTGGCGCCTATCTCAGCGTGGGATTTTCTCAGCCTCCGGGCGACTGCCAAGTCGATTTCTTTAAAGAAGTTACAGCGAAGAATTTAAAAATCCAAGGAGTTTGGGTAAGTGCTGCAAAGCATACTCAAATGGCGTTGGAGTTAGTTTTAGCCGATTTACCCAAGTTTTCTAAATTAGTCACCCATCGCTTTGCTTTAAATGAAGCCAATGAAGCGCTAAAAGTAATGAATGAACGGGATGCTCTAAAAGCGGTGTTATTGCCTGGGAAGTAAAAATTTCGGGTGTGATCACATAATTTTTTCTGATGGGGAAGGAGAGAAGGTTTCTATGAAAGGACTTCAAAAGTGGTTTTTGGTAGCAGGTCTGGTGCTCTCTCTAGGACTACTCGCAGGTTGTGGCGGGGACAAAAAGGCGGATTCAGGTGAAATCGTCATTGGTAATCTTCAGGATCTAAGCGGTCCAACATCGGTTAACGGAAATATGGTTGCTCGCGGAGCAGAACTTGCAGTAGAGCGAATTAATGCTGCAGGCGGAGTCAATGGTAAAAAAATTCGTTTAGTAACTCTTGATACAAAAGGTGATGTGCAAGAAGCCATTAAAGCTTACAACCGATTGGTTGATCAGGAGAAAGCAGTTGCTGTTGTCGGACCTCCTGTCAGTAATATCGGTCTAGCTTTGGCTCCGATTGCAAATCAGAAAAAAGTGCCAATTTTGGGCAGCTTTATTGATCCTCGGGTCACTGTGGATGAAAAAACTGGCAAAGCCCAGCCAGCAATGTTCTTAATGCAGCCGAGCAGTATCCAATATGGTGAAATTCTTGCTGGTTACTCGTTAGAAAAAATGAATGTGAAAAAGTTTGGTATTTTATATGACCAATCCAATGCTTTTGCAGTTTCAATGATTGCTCCCTTTAAGAAGTATGTCGAAGCTCATGGCGGTGAAGTCGTTATTGAACTGGTCTACGCAAAAGGCGACAAAGACTTCAAAACTCAATTGGCTAAGATTAAAGAAGCTGGAGTAGATGCTCTTTATGCGCCAAACTATACCCAAGACATGGTTATTATCGCAAAACAAAAAAACCAAGTCGGACTCCAAGTACCGATGATTTCTGGTATTGATGCAGCGCCTCCTTTGGCAAGCCTGATTAACGATCCAGAAGCAGCAAACAATATCTATTTTGCCAATAATATTTCTGAAAAAGAGCCACAACTTCAAGAAGTCAGTAAAGCTTATAAAGAAAAATACAAAGAAGATGCGATCAATAAAAGCTTCCTCGGTTATGATGCAGTTTATATGTTAGCTGATTCAGCTAAACGTGAAGGAGCTACTGGCCCTGGAATCATCAAAGGCCTGGAGACTTTAAAAGATCTACCAGGAACAACAGGTGTCTTGACCATGTCAAACGCCACCCACCAATTGGTCGGACTTAGCATGGTTATGTATGAAATTAAAGACGGAAAATACGTTGAACTAGAGCGTTATGCTCTGAAAAAATAGGGTAGACTATAGAATTTAAGGTTTTTAAATTAAAAGGGGATTATGTAACGGATTTTCAGGAATAAGGGAACGGGTCGGAAGGAAGAGGTGCTTTTTTATAGCATCTCTCCTCTTCTGATCGGAATGGGGGCATAAATATAGTGGGAATCCAACAGTTAATCAATGGGATTTCACTCGGATCAGTCTATGCGCTGATTGCAGTAGGCTTTGCACTAGTATTTAACATCTTAAAGTTTTCTAATTTTTCTCAAGGTGGATTAATGGGAGTTACCGCTTATATCGGCTATATCGCGTCACAGGCGCTTTCGCCTTATATAGATGGTCCAGCACTTTTTGTTGCGACCCTTCTTTGTGCTGCATTCGGCGGCGGTGTCGTAGCTCTTTTTGTAGAGCGAGTTGCGTTTAGACGGCTACGAAATCAAGGTAGCCCAGTAATTTACTACTTTATCTCATCCATTACGATGGGAATTTTGTTAGAAAATTTAATTACTGTCGCATTTAGCAGTAATTTTTATTCTTATCCAAAGTTTTTCCCAGTGACTTTGATCCACCTCGGATC
>JAGOZY010000092.1 GCA_018058445.1 Negativicutes bacterium
CACCCCGAGTCTTACTTTCCACCCTCCAGCTTCGAAGCGCTCCCCATATTCTTTTTGCCGGTCAGATGACTGGTGTGGAGGGATATGTAGAGTCTGCGGCCTGCGGAATGGCAGCTGGAATAAACGCCGTGCGAATTGCCAGCGGGAAAGAGCCAGCGGTCTTTCCAGAAGAAACGACGATTGGATCACTACTCGCTTATATTAGCCATTTCTCCGGAAAAAATTTCCAACCGATGAATGCAACGATGGGGTTATTTCCACCACTTGATCCCCATATTCGAGATAAAAAACTAAGAGCTGCAGAACTTGCCAAGCGATCATTCGGAAAATTGGAGCAATTCAAAAAATTCTTGACAATTAGTCCATAATTTGCTTACATACATAGTATCTGGTTGATTTGCAAAAAGAATAAAAAATGCGTTGGAGGGATAAGAGAATGGACCAACGACAGCGTTTTTTTGACTATTTAGAGTATGAACGAAATTTGTCTTCTCATACTTTACAAGCTTATCGTCAAGATTTAGAAGAGTTTTATCAATTTCTCCAAAGACGCGATGAGACCTTGGAAGAATCACCCAGGCAAGTTCGCAGCTATCTCTCATGGCTACGGTCACTTGAGCGAGAAAAAACAACAATTGCCAGAAAAATGGCGTCTCTTCGGGCCTATTTTCGTTGGCTACAGCGAAATAGCTTTTGGGAAATGAATCCAATGGAAAGTTTCAGAACTCCTAAAAAAGACAAAAAACTACCGATCTATTTAGAAGAGACTGAAATTGCTAATCTTTTGAGTCTGATCTCTGAAGATTCTACTGGTTTAAGAGATCGAGCAATTTTGGAAATTCTTTATGGTAGCGGTATTCGTGCCAGTGAACTTTGCGGATTGAATCTTGATGATGTTCATTCCGGTCAAGGTTCTTTGCTTGTTTATGGAAAAGGTTCGAAAGAACGACTGGCTCCTTTTGGGCAAGTAGCTCAAGAATCTCTCGAACGCTACCTAAAAGAAAGCAGAGACTTGCTTCTAAAGGCTGATAAAACTGAGAAGGCTCTTTTTTTAAACTCCAAAGGCAATCGGCTATCGCCGCGCAGCCTCCAGCGAATTGTCCAAAAATGGGCAGTTCATTTATCAGAAAAGCGAAAGATTTCTCCTCATGTATTTCGGCACACCTTTGCCACTCATCTACTAAATCATGGAGCGGATCTACGGGCCGTACAAGAGCTTTTAGGGCACTCGAATATCTCCACCACTCAGATTTATACCCACGTAAGTCAAGACCGACTCATGGCAGTGTATAAGAAGGCCCATCCTCACGGTTGAGCCAGTACGATAAAAATTATTCATAAACTTGAAAGGATGGCTGAACATGAAAACACTACTCGAAAAAACTCGTGCAATTAATAAGGTACTCCAAAGAGCAGAAAAAGTGGAATACAATGACCTATCCAGTGTGTTAAGTGGAATCATGGATGCAAATGTGTATATTGTAAATACGAAGGGGAACGTCCTTGGATATGCCCTTTTAGGAGACTTTGAGTGCCGCATTATGTGTGAGCGCGTACTTGACCGAGGAGTTTTTCCAGAGTATTACTCCGAATGGCTCCTTCGCCACAATGAAATTACAGCGAACCTGACCCTAAACGAAGGCGTTTGTGCCTTCAGCGATGGAGAACAGTGCCTCTTTCAAGAAAAATTTACAACCGTTTCACCGATTTTTGGTGGTGGCGAAAGACTGGGTACACTGATCGTTGCTAAATTTGAAAATAAATTCACTGAAGCCGACTTGATCTTGACTGAATATGGCTCTACTGTTGTCGGAATGGAGATTCTCCGGGATCGAAGTGAAAAAATCGAAGAAGAGACTCGTAAAAAAGCGACTGTACAAGTTGCTTTAAGCACTCTTAGCTACTCAGAGCTCGAAGCTATTATTCACATTCTAAGCGAGCTCGATGGAAACGAAGGACTACTGGTCGCTAGTAAAATTGCTGACCGAGTTGGAATTACTCGCTCAGTGATCGTTAATGCCCTACGGAAATTCGAAAGTGCCGGTGTCATCGAATCCAAATCCTTGGGTATGAAAGGAACTTATATCAAAGTTCTTAACGAAAAATTGCTAGATGAGCTCAAAAAAATAAAAAAATAGTATTTAAAAATAGAGGTTCGGTCATCGAACCTCTATTTTTTTATTGCTTTATTTATTAATTTATTATATTGTATAAAAATACAGATAAATGAATAAATAAAGGAGATGGGTTTTGCGATGAAAGGAAAAAGCTGTTTACGACTATTTGATTTCTCAGTTTCCGAAATTGAAGAACTTCTTTTGCTGGCTGCAAATTTAAAAGCTGATAAAAAAGCTGGAGTCGAAAAACGTCGCCTCCAAGGAATGAATATAGCGTTACTTTTTGAGAAAACATCCACTCGTACCCGCTGTGCATTTGAAGTGGCAGCTCACGACCAAGGAGCATCTACCAGCTACTTAGAGCTGGGCACTTCTCAAATCGGAAAAAAAGAGTCCTTTAAAGATTCTGCTAGGGTGCTAGGACGAATGTATGACGGTATTCAATTTCGTGGCTACTCGCAACGACATGTGGAAGAATTAGCCTCTCATGCCGGAGTTCCGGTCTGGAACGGGCTAACCGATGAATTTCATCCGACCCAGATACTGGCTGATTTGCTGACTATCAAAGAACACCTCCCTCATAAAAAATTACGAGAAATTAAAATTGCCTACGTAGGTGACGGACGAAACAATATGGGGAACTCATTTGTCGAAGCTGCGGCATTAATGGGACTCGATTTACGAATTGTTGCGCCCAAAGAGTATTGGCCTTCAAATATATTTATGGCGCAATGTGCCTCTATGGCTCAAAGGACTGGCGCCGAAATCACTTTAACGGAGTCGATTGCCGAGGGCGTTTTGGGGGTTGACTTTGTCTATACCGATGTATGGGTCTCGATGGGCGAAAGCGAAAATGTCTGGGAAGAACGAATCAAAAAACTACTGCCTTATCAGGTAAATTGCCAAATGCTTGAGAAAACCAAAAATCCAGATGTAAAATTTCTACATTGCCTTCCAGCATTTCATAACGAAGACACCGGAGTCGGTAAAGAGATTTTAGACCGATATGGGCTTGCCAGTCTCGAAGTCACGGAAGAAGTCTTTGAGTCTAAGAACAGCGTAGTTTTTGATCAAGCCGAAAATCGACTTCACACAATCAAATCCTTATTAGTTGCTACTTTAGCCTAAGTCATTTTCCAGAGATATTCTTGCTCTTTATTTAAATTTATGGTACACTTCTAGGCGGTACAAATACACACGTAGCAGTTACTTTCTGTGCAAGATTTAGGCATTATTCTGCTGCGGAGGAAAAAACAGGAGGAAATAAAAAATGGCAATTATCTCAATGAAACAACTACTCGAAGCTGGCGTACACTTTGGTCATCAAACTCGTCGTTGGAATCCTAAAATGGCTCGTTACATTTTCACTGAACGGAACGGAATCTACATTATCGATCTCCAAAAAACTGTTCGTAAAATGGAAGAAGCTTACAACTATGTAAAGACTCTGTCTTCAGAAGGCGGAACTATTCTTTTCGTAGGAACTAAAAAACAAGCTCAAGAAGCCATGAAAGACGAAGCTCTTCGTTGTAACATGTTTTATGTAAATGAACGTTGGTTGGGTGGAATGCTTACCAACTTCCAAACTATTCAAAAACGAATTGATCGTCTCCGTAAACTCGAGGAAATGGAAGAACAAGGAACTTTTGCCCTTCTTCCTAAAAAAGAAGTTCTTCAACTTCGCCACGAGATGGAACGACTTCAAAAATACTTGGCAGGAATCAAAGACATGAAAAAACTGCCAGATGCTATCTTCGTTGTCGACCCACGCAAAGAGCATATCGCGATTGCTGAAGCGCATAAATTAGGAATCCCAGTTGTCGGTACTGTCGACACTAACTGTGATCCCGATGAAATTGATTATGCAATTCCTGCAAATGACGATGCAATCCGTGCGGTAAAACTCTTGACTGCTAAAATTGCCGATGCGATTTTGGAAGGACGTCAAGGAGAGCAATTCGAAGCAGAAGCTGAAACTGCTGAGTAATAAAATTTAAAAGGTAAGAGGTTTCCTCTTACCTTTTTTAGAGAAGATAAATAGGGAGGTACACGAAATAATGATTACTGCAGAAATGGTAAAAACATTACGTGAAATGACCGGGGCAGGAATGATGGATTGCAAAAAGGCTCTTGGTGAAACCAATGGTGACATGGATAAAGCTGTCGATTTTCTGCGTGAAAAAGGTCTTGCAGCCGCCGCAAAAAAATCTGGACGTATTGCAACAGAAGGCCTTGTAGAGTCTTACATTCATGCGGGAGGCCGTATCGGTGTTCTGGTCGAAGTAAACTGCGAAACAGACTTCGTAGCCAAAAATGCAGATTTCCAAGCTTTAGTAAAAGATATCGCCATGCAAATTGCCGCAGCAAATCCTTTATATGTTCGTCGGGAAGAAGTTCCTGCTGAAATTATCGAGCATGAGCGTGAAATTCTTCGAGCTCAAGCAATCAACGAAGGAAAACCAGCCAACATTGCAGAAAAAATGGTTGAAGGCCGAGTCGAAAAATACTATAAAGAAGTATGCTTACTCGATCAAATCTATATCAAAGATGGCGATTTAACAATCTCTGATATCATCAAAGCAAACATTGCTAAAATTGGTGAAAATATTTCTGTTCGCCGTTTCGTTCGTTACCAATTAGGTGAAGGACTAGAGAAAAAAGTAGATAATTTTGCTGACGAGGTATTAGCAGCTGTTCAAGGTTAAGAAATGACGAACCCCGAGATACCGGTTGGGAAAACCGTGTAGATTGGGGTTTTTCCCTAAATACACCCAGGAGGGCAAAAGGAGGAACCGATTTGGCAGAGCCGCAATTTAAAAGAGTAGTATTGAAGTTAAGTGGTGAGGCACTGGCGGGTGCAAAAGGTTTTGGGATCAACACAGAGGTTGTTGATACTATCGCAAAAGAAATTAAAATGATCGTAAGCCTTGGAGTTCAAGTTGCTGTTATCGTCGGTGGCGGAAATATTTGGCGAGGAATGTCGGAAAATGCTAAAGGTATGGAGCGAGCGACAGCAGACTACATGGGCATGCTTGCCACTGTTATCAACTCCTTAGCATTGCAGGATGCACTTGAAGATGAAGACGTAGATACTCGTGTACAGACCGCCATTGAAATGCGTCAAATTGCCGAACCTTATATTCGCCGTAGAGCCGTTCGGCATTTAGAAAAAGGAAGAGTTGTCATTTTCGCAGCTGGAACAGGAAACCCTTATTTCTCAACAGATACAACAGCTGCCCTTCGAGCCGCTGAAATTGAAGCAGATGTTATTTTAATGGCGAAGAAAAATGCGGACGGAGTCTATGATAGCGATCCACGGAAAAATCCAAATGCGAAGAAGTTTGAAGTTCTGGAGTATATGGAAGTACTCAGCCGTGGACTCGAAGTGATG
>JAGOZY010000002.1 GCA_018058445.1 Negativicutes bacterium
GAAGAAGGACTGCGTTTCGCGATTCGTGAAGGCGGTCGTACTGTAGGAGCTGGAGTTGTTACTGCTCTTAACTAAAAACCTTGAAACAGCTGATATCACTATGATATCAGCTGTTTTTTTGTTTCTTGATAAAAAAGTTTTTATAAGAGCGTTTGGGGCGTTTTTGAAAATTTAAGATGAAATAAGTAGAAAAACTAAAAAAGTCTTGCATTGACTGTCGTTTTTATATATAATACAAAAGGTTGAGGACACGACTAGGGAACACCCGAATGCGTGTTCTTGCCAAACGCGATGAAGTGGGAGGTTGCCGCGACCTTTCGCGGGAGATTTCCACAGAGAATTGTCCAGTTTTAAATTGGGCGCAAGGAGGAGTAGCCATGGCTAAGCAACAAAAGATTCGGATTCGCTTGAAAGCCTACGACCACAAAGCGCTTGATCAAAGTGCCGTAAAAATCGTAGACACTGCTAAGCGGACCGGGGCAAGTGTTTCGGGACCGATCCCCTTGCCAACAGAACGTAATATCTACACGGTACTGCGTTCGCCTCATGTAAACAAAGATTCCCGGGAACAGTTCGAAATGCGAACACATAAACGATTGATCGACATCATTGAGCCTACTTCACAAACAGTAGACGCATTGATGCGCCTGGATCTTCCCGCCGGCGTAGACATCGAAATCAAGCTGTAAGGAGGTGTAGGATATGGTGAAAGGAATCTTAGGAAAGAAACTGGGAATGACGCAAGTCTTCACACCAGAAGGCGTAGTGATCCCGGTAACTGTCGTAGAAGTAACTCCGAACCTGGTCGTTCGGAACTTGACTGTTGAGCAGAATGGTTATCATGCAGTTCAACTCGGTTTCGGAGCAGTGAAAGAGAAACATCTAACAAAACCCCAACTGGGCCATTTTTCTAAAGCAGGCCTGACTCCGGTGAAATTCCTTCGTGAAATTCGCCTGCCGGAAGCCTCTACTTACGAAGTGGGTAGTCAGCTTTTTGCAGATGTTTTTGAAGAAGGTGAGATCATTGATGTCACTGGTACAGCCAAAGGAAAAGGATTCGCAGGAACAATCAAACGTCATAATTTTTCTCGTGGGCCAATGACTCACGGCTCCAAGTCTCATCGTGAACCAGGTAGTATTGGTCCGATGACAAGCGGCGGCGGCGGTCGAGTATTCAAAGGCAAAAAACTACCAGGACATATGGGAGCTCACAAGGTGACCATTCAACGTCTGAAAGTAGTTCGAGTAGACAAAGAACGCAACTTGCTTCTCATTAAAGGTGCGGTGCCAGGTCCTCAAGGCGGACTCGTCTTGGTGAAAAACACTGTTAAACCACGCAAGTAAGCGTAGACAATTGGAAAGGAGGACCGCAACATGCCGAATTTGAAAGTATTCGATCTTACCGCTAAAGAAGTGGGTGAGATCGAGCTAAAC
Organism: Negativicutes bacterium; assembly: GCA_018058445.1. Lineage (GTDB taxonomy): Bacteria > Bacillota > Negativicutes > JAGOZY01 > JAGOZY01 > JAGOZY01. The sequence continues at coordinate 1,435 of JAGOZY010000002.1, forward strand.
GAAGCGATCTTCGGTGTCGAAGTGCACTCGACTCTCATGCACCAGGCTATGGTCATGCAGCTGGCGAATCAGCGGCTCGGCACTGCAGCTACCAAAACCCGCGCTATGGTCCGCGGGGGAGGAAGAAAACCTTGGCGTCAGAAAGGAACTGGCCGTGCTCGGGCAGGTACAACCCGTTCACCAATTTGGATTGGTGGTGGAGTTGTGTTCGGGCCTCATCCACGAAGCTATGTGAAGAAAATGCCTCGCAAAGCTCGTCGATTAGCTCTGAAATCCGCACTCTCTGCAAAGGTAATTGCAAGTGAACTGTTGGTTCTTGACGGAATGCAATTTGAAGCTCCAAAAACGAAACAGGTTTTGGCGCTGATGAAAGCTTTCGAAATTGAATCGCAAAAAGCACTCTTTATTTTGGGTGAAACGAACGAGAACGTCGTGAAGTCCACTCGAAATATTCCTGGAGTGAAAACAATCACTTCGCTGGGACTCAATGTGGTGGATCTTCTCCATCACGACAAAATTTTCATAACCAAAGATGCGGTTGCGAAAATCGAGGAGGTGCTGGCGTAATGGATGCACGGGATGTTCTAATTAGACCTGTGATCAGCGAGAAAGCAACGGATTTGCTACAAGATGGGAAATACACTTTCATGGTGCCTATCAAAGCAAACAAAGTTCAAGTTCGCCAAGCGGTCGAACAAATTTTTAAAGTTAAAGTAGTGTCTGTCAATACAGTCCGTATGCAAGGTAAAACCAAGCGGATGGGCAAGTATGTCGGAAAACGATCTGATTATAAAAAAGCAATCGTTACTTTGGCTCCAGGAAATCAAATCGAAATCTTCGAGGGCATGTAACCGGCCCTGACGGGATAGGAGGGACACAAATCCATGGCAGTAAAAGAATTTAAGCCTTATTCGGCTGGACGCCGAACCATGTCGGTTGCCAGCTTTGCTGAAATCACCACGGATAGTCCGGAACGTTCTCTGCTGGAGCCGCTGAAGAAAACCGCGGGTCGTAACAAGCAAGGGAAAATTACTGTACGTCATCGTGGTGGCGGACATAAACGGATGTATCGAGTAATCGATTTCAAACGTAACAAAGATGGTGTACCAGCGAAGGTCGCAACTATTGAGTACGATCCAAACCGTACAGCTTATATCGCGCTTCTTCATTATGTAGATGGTGAAAAGCGATACATTTTGGCTCCAAACGGAGTTAAAGTGGGCGATAAAGTACAAAGCGGTCCAGAATCTGATATCAAGCCAGGAAATGCATTAGCTCTTTTAAACATTCCGGTCGGAACCGTTGTTCACAACGTAGAGCTTAAGATCGGCAAAGGCGGTCAAATGGCTCGTAGTGCCGGAACTAGTGTGCAGCTAATGGCTCGAGAAGGTGGATATGCACTTCTTCGTCTTCCATCTGGCGAGCTTCGTCGGGTTCGAGTCGAATGTCGGGCAACGATTGGTCAAGTCGGTAACTTGGAACATGAAAACATCAGCATTGGTAAAGCGGGTCGTTCTCGCTGGCTCGGCATTCGCCCTGCTAACCGCGGTGTGACTATGAATCCAAACGACCATCCACATGGTGGTGGTGAAGGACGTTCGCCAGTCGGACGTAAATATCCAGTTACTCCTTGGGGTAAAATCGCTATCGGCGGACGAACTCGGAAGAAAAAAGCTTCGGATCGCCTGATTGTGAAACGACGTAAATAATCACATGGGAATTGAGAGGAGGCGCAGGAGTGTCGAGATCGATTAAAAAGGGACCTTATGTACATGAGAGTCTACTGAAAAAAATTGACCAGATGAATGAGGCTAACGAAAAGAAAGTTATCAAGACCTGGTCCCGTAGCTCCATGATTCTGCCGTCTTTCGTTGGACATACAGTTGCTGTCTACGACGGACGCAAACATATTCCGGTGTACATCACGGAAGATATGGTCGGTCATAAACTAGGAGAATTTTCTCCAACCCGTACTTACAAAGGTCATGCGGGCGACCGAACTACATCTGTAAGAAAGTAGACGAGGGGGACGGAAAATGGAAGCGAAAGCAATTGCTCGTTACGTCCGCATCTCGCCTACCAAAGTCAGGATCGTAGTAGACCTGATTCGGGGCAAGAGTGTGGGTGAAGCGATTTCTATCCTGAAGCATACGCCTAAGGTAGGATCTGAAGTAGTGCTGAAAGTGCTCCATTCGGCGATGGCCAATGCAGAGCACAATTCCAATATGAGCGTGGATCGTTTGATCGTATCCACAGTACACGTAGATCAAGGGCCGACAATGAAACGGATCCATCCTAGATCTCGTGGACAGGCATTCAAAATTTTAAAACGCTCCTGCCATGTAACCGTGGCCGTTGCTGAAAAAGCGTAAGAAGGAGGGGGCAAAGAGTGGGTCAAAAAGTAAATCCTCATGGCCTTAGGGTCGGGATTATCAAGTCCTGGGACTCGAAATGGTTTGCAGGAAAAGACTTTGCCAAGTTCCTGCACGAAGACGTAAAACTTCGGGACTATATCAAAACAAAACTGTTTGCTGCTGGAATTTCTCGTGTGGAAATTGAGCGAGCAGGCGGACGAGTGAAGATTACTATTCACACTGGTAAACCAGGTATGGTTATCGGTCGTGGTGGCGCAGGAATCGAAGAGCTTCGAAAAAACCTCAAAAAGATGACTGAATCTCAAGTGGATGTCAATATTGCTGAAATTAAGCAACAAGACATGGATGCAACTTTGGTCGCTGAGAGCATTGCTGCTCAACTCGAAAAACGGATTGCATTCCGCCGCGCAATGAAGCAAGCTGTAGGTCGTACGATCAAGGCTGGCGGAAAAGGAATTAAAGTCATGGTAGGCGGACGTTTGGGTGGCGCTGAAATTGCTCGTAGCGAAAGCTACCGCGAAGGAAGCATTCCACTCCATACACTTCGAGCTGACATCGACTATGGTACAGCTGAAGCTCATACCACTTATGGTCGAATTGGCGTAAAAGTTTGGATCTACAAAGGTGAGGTCCTCCCTGAAGCCAAAGCAATCGAAGTGAAGCCTCAAGTTGAAGGAGGCGAGAACTAAGATGTTAATGCCAAAACGCGTTAAATACCGGAAGCAATTTCGGGGTCGTATGAAAGGCAAGGCTAACAAAGGAAACACTGTTAGTCATGGTGAGTTTGGCCTTCAAGCGATTGAACCAGGCTGGGTAACTAGCCGCCAAATCGAAGCTGCTCGTATCGCGATGACTCGTCATATGCGTCGGGGTGGAAAAGTTTGGATCAAAATTTTCCCGGATAAACCTGTTACTAAAAAACCAGCCGAAGTCCGGATGGGTAGCGGTAAAGGTTCACCGGAATACTGGGTTAGTGTGGTTAAAACAGACCGTGTGATGTTTGAAATCGCCGGTGTGACAGAAGAAGTCGCTCGTGAGGCTCTTCGACTGGCTAGCCATAAACTGCCTGTCAAGACAAAAATTGTCGTCCGTCAAGTAGAGGCGGCTGCGAAAGCAGAAGTGGGTGGTGACGCAAATGAAAGCTAAAGAACTTTTTAACTTAAGCTCTGGCGAATTGGATCAACAACTCGCTGGTCTCAAAGAAGAGCTCTTCAACCTCCGTTTTCAGCTGGCGACTGGTCAACTTGATAACCCAATGAAAATTCGGGACGTGAAGAAAAACATTGCCCGAGTCAAAACGATCCAGCGTCAACAGGAACTTAAAGCTGCTCAAGGATAAGAGCGGTGAAAAGAAAAGGAGGGTGAAAAGAGCATGACGGAAAGAAACGAACGAAAAGTGCGGATCGGTAAAGTGGTTAGCGATAAAATGGACAAAACCATCGTCGTCGCTATTGAACGTTCCGTTCAGCACAACCTCTATAAAAAGAGCGTCAAGCATACACTGAAGTACAAGGCCCATGATGAAAACAACGAATGCCAAATCGGCGATGTTGTTCGAATTATGGAAACTCGTCCCCTGTCGAAAGACAAGCGGTGGCGTTTAGTTGAAGTCGTGGAAAAAGCGAAATAATTCGCTTTTCATGATCTGACAAAGGGAGGGAAACCGATGATTCAGCAGCAAAGCCGACTCGCAATAGCGGATAATACCGGAGCTAAAGAAATTATGTGCATTCGTGTATTAGGCGGCTCTTATCGTCGTTATGGAAACGTAGGTGACATTATCGTTGCATCTGTTAAATCCTCATCACCTGGTGGTGTGGTTAAGAAAGGCGATGTTGTTAAAGCGGTTATCGTCCGCACCCGTAAGGGGCTCCGTCGTGAAGATGGTTCCTACATTCGTTTCGATGAAAACGCCGCAGTTGTGATCAAAGAAGATAAAAGCCCCCGCGGAACCCGAATTTTCGGACCGGTGGCAAGGGAGCTTCGGGAAAGAGATTTCATGAAAATCATTTCTCTGGCCCCTGAAGTTATTTAAGGGACGGGAGGTGCCCAGATTGGCAGAACTGAAAAAGCTTCATGTAAAAAAAGATGATAAAGTAGTCCTTCTTGCAGGTAAAGACAAAGGTAAAGAGGGAAAAATCAAAGCAGCTCAGCCGAAGAACGCCAAGGTAGTTGTGGAAGGTGTCAATGTCGTTAAGCGTCATGCGAAACCTAGCCAGAAGAATCCTCAAGGTGGTATCGTGAGCAAAGAAGCCCCCGTTCATGTGTCGAACGTTATGCTGGTTTGCCCTTCTTGTAAAAAGCCAACCCGGATTCAGAAAAAACAACTCACTGACGGCGGATATGCCCGAGCTTGTAAAAAATGCGGAGAGCTTATTGATAAGAAGTAAAATCAGTTAAGAAGAAAGGGGGTTACCTTCAGTGGTTAGACTGAAAGAGAAATACGCTGAGGAAATCGGCAAAGCATTGATGGAAAAATTTTCCTATAAAAATGTAATGCAGCTTCCTAAGCTTGAAAAAGTGGTTCTCAACATGGGTCTTGGCGAAGCGATTGCGAATGCAAAAGCACTCGACAGTGCCATTGGGGACATGACCATTATTTCTGGCCAAAAGCCAGTAGTAACTCGTGCTAAAAAATCCATTGCTGGATTTAAGCTTCGAGAAGGCATGCCGATTGGAGTTAAAGTTACTCTACGTGGCGATCGTATGTATGAGTTTGTTGACAGACTCGTTAGTATCGCGCTTCCACGTGTACGTGACTTCCGTGGCGTAAGCCCAAAATCTTTTGATGGCCGTGGTAACTATACACTGGGCGTCAAAGAACAGTTGATTTTCCCGGAAATTGACTATGATAAAGTCGACAAAATTCGCGGTATGGATATCACGATTGTGACATCCGCCTCATCAGATGAAGAAGCTCGTGAGCTTCTTAAACTGCTGGGAATGCCGTTTAGCGCGTAGGGAGGGAGATCCGAAAATGGCTAAAACATCCATGATTGAAAAATGGAAAAGAGAGCCTAAATTCAGCGTTCGTAAATATAACCGCTGTAAAATCTGTGGGCGGCCTCGTGGTTATATGCGGAAATTCGAAATGTGTCGGATTTGCTTCCGCGAGCTGAGCTACAAAGGCGCTATTCCTGGCATCACTAAAGCTAGCTGGTAAAACCAAACCGCGAGAAAGGAGGCTGCGTATTCATGCAAATTACTGATCCAATTGCTGATATGTTGACTCGGATTCGTAATGCGAATTCCGTCCATCATGATAAAGTAGAAATTCCAGCATCCCGGATGAAAAAAGCGATTGCTCAACTTCTGAAACAGGAAGGTTTTGTAAAAGATTTTGATGTTGTAGAAGATAATAAGCAAGGGACTCTTCGGATTAGTCTGAAGTACGGACCGAATCGTGAAAAAGTCATCACTGGACTGAAACGAATTTCTAAACCAGGCCTGCGGGTCTATGTGAAATCTGAGCAGCTCCCTAAAGTATTGGGAGGTCTCGGAATCGCTTTGGTATCAACATCTGCGGGCATTATGTCCGATAAAGAAGCTCGAAAAGCCGGACTTGGCGGCGAAGTGCTCGCCTACGTATGGTAAAGCCTGACAGGAGGTGCGATAATGTCTCGAATTGGTAGAAAACCGATTGCAGTTCCCGCAGGCGTGACCCTTACCATCGATGGTAGTAAAGTCACTGTAAAAGGTCCTAAGGGCGAACTAAGTCGGGTGTTAAGTAAAGAAATGATTATTGAGCTGAAAGACGGCGTTTTAACCGTTGACCGACCTTCTGAACAGAAGGATCATAAAGCTCTACACGGTTTAACCCGTACTTTGATCTCTAACATGGTTGTTGGAGTGACTGACGGATTTAAGAAAAATCTGGAGATTGAGGGCGTTGGATATCGTGCTGCGAAAGCAGGAGATAATTTGAACCTGACTCTTGGATTTTCCCATCCTGTCGTTGTTGAGCCACCGAATGGAATTACCATTGATGTGCCTCAACCAAACCGGATCACTGTGTCTGGGATTGATAAAGAGCAAGTCGGCGCAATCGCCGCTCAAATCCGCTTTTACCGTCCACCAGAGCCGTACAAAGGAAAAGGCATTCGCTATGAAGGCGAACGCGTTCTCCGTAAAGTCGGTAAAGCTGGCGGAAAAGGTAAAAAATAATAGCTGGGAAAGGAGTGACATCTCTTGTTCGCAAAGATTAAGCGTAACGAAAACCGAAAAGAGCGACATCGCCGGATGCGCCGCCACTTGGCTGGCACAGAAGCCCGTCCTCGTCTCAACGTGTTCCGCAGCTTGAAGAACGTCTACGCCCAGCTTATCGATGATCAAACCGGCCGCACTCTGGCTGCTGCTTCGTCGCAAGACAAAGAAGCAAACCTCGAGTATGGCGGAAACATTGATGCGGCAAAAGTGGTCGGCAAGCTGATTGCACAACGAGCCCAAGCCCAGGGAATCACCCAAGTCGTCTTTGACCGTGGCGGTAATATCTACCATGGCCGTGTAGCGGCTTTGGCAGACGCTGCCCGTGAAGCTGGCTTGAAATTCTAAAAAAAAGGGAGGGAAAGTTGTGGCAAGATTCGATAATAACGCATCCGAATTTAAAGAAAAAGTCGTTTTCATCAATCGAGTTGCCAAGGTTGTTAAGGGCGGACGTCGTTTCTCCTTTAGTGCTCTGGTTGTCGTCGGTGATGAAAATGGTCGAGTTGGAAGCGGTTTAGGGAAAGCCGCTGAGGTTCCAGAAGCAATTCGTAAAGGCGTCGAAGACGCTAAGAAAAACCTCATTAAAGTTCCCTTGTATGGTAAAACTATTCCTCATCAATCCCTTGGGATTTTTGGGGCAGGTAAAGTCTTTATGAAACCTGCAAGTCCTGGTACTGGCGTTATCGCTGGTGGCCCTGCGCGTGCGGTTTTGGAACTGGCTGGTATTCATGATGTGCTCACTAAGTCTTTAGGTTCTTCGAATCCTAAGAACATGGTAGAGGCAACATTGACAGCTTTAAAACAACTCAAACGTCCAGAAGACGTGGCTGCTCTCCGGGGCAAAAGCGTTCAGGAACTTTTGGGATAAGGAGGATTTTGACCATGGCGAAACAAATCAAAATCACCCTCACCCGAAGCCTGATCGGCCGCCCAAAGGATCAACGGGAAACTGTTGTTGCTCTGGGACTCCGGAAGACCAATAGCTCCGTGGTGAAGGATGTTAACCCAGCAATTACTGGAATGGTTCACAAAGTACGGCATCTCGTCACTGTTGAAGATGTGGCAGAGTAAGGAGGTTCGCAGATGAAATTGCATGAACTTTCTCCAGCACCGGGATCAAAATCCAAACGTGTGCGTGTAGGTCGCGGCCTTGGCAGTGGCTTGGGGAAAACTAGTGGTCGAGGACATAAAGGCCAAAACTCTCGTAGCGGTGGCGGAACTCGCCCTGGCTTCGAAGGTGGTCAACGTCCTTTGTACCTGCGTATTCCTAAGCGAGGATTTACTAATATTTTCGCAAAAGAATATGTTGCTCTTAATGTAGTGGAACTAAATCGTTTTGAAGATGGTGCGATTGTGGATCCTGTTACCCTGATTGAAATCGGTCTGATTAAAAATGTCCGTGATGGCATTCGTATCTTAGGATCCGGCGACTTGACTCGCAAATTGACCGTTCGGGCACACGGATTTACAAAAACTGCCGCTGAAAAAATACAAGCAGCAGGCGGCTCCATCGAGGTGATCTAACATGTTCTCCTCAATGGCAAACATCTTCCGAGTAGAGGAGCTTAAGAACAAAGTTCTCTTTACTCTAGCGATGTTAGTAATTTTCCGAATTGGCATTCATATCCCGGTGCCCGGGGTTGATGTCAGCAAGATTGAAATGCTTTTCCAAAGTGGTAGCCTCTTTGGAATGCTCGATCTTTTTTCTGGTGGTGCTTTGAGTAAATTCTCTTTATTTGCGATGAGTATTACTCCCTATATTAATGCTTCGATTATCATGCAACTCATGACAATTGCTGTTCCGACTCTGGAGCAGTGGCAGAAAGAAGGGGCCGAAGGGCGGAAGAAAATCAATCAGATCACTCGATATGGAACGGTTCTTTTAGCTTTCGTTCAAGGCTTTGCAATGGCGATGGGCCTGCAAGCCGAGGGCGCGCTTTTAAAACCTGGAATCGGATCGGTTCTGATGATTGCTTTAACTCTGACTGCAGGAACGGTTTTCCTCATGTGGCTGGGAGAGCAGATTACGGATAAGGGAATTGGTAATGGTATTTCCTTAATCATCTTCTGCGGAATTGTCGCTCGTTTACCCGATGGCATTTCTGTCCTTGTCCAATATGCGCAAACTGGAGCTGCTGGCTGGGGAAGCATCGCTGCTTTCGTAGCGATTGCGATCTTTATGCTTGTCTTTGTTATCGCGATTCAACAGGGAATGAGAAAAATTCCAGTTCAATATGCGAAGCGTCAAGTTGGGCGAAAAATGTATGGTGGGCAAAGTTCTTATCTTCCTTTAAAAGTAAATCAGGCCGGGGTTATCCCAGTCATTTTTGCTTCTTCTGTGTTGATGTTCCCACCAGCAGTTGCGCAATTTGTACAGATTGATTGGGTTCAGGCAGTCGCTAAGCAACTTGCTTGGGGCAGCTGGTTAAACACTCTGCTCTATGTAGTTCTAATTATCTTCTTCACTTACTTTTACACGGCTGTTACTTTCAATGTTCAAGAAATGGCGGATAATCTTAAGAAGTATGGTGGGTTTATTCCTGGGATTCGTCCTGGAAAGCCTACGGCAGAATACCTCGATCGAGTGATGTCTCGTATCACTTTAGGAGGAGCTATCTTCCTTGCTTTGATTGCAGTGACTCCGAATATTATCGGAGCCATTACTGGAATTCAAGGGATTTACTTTGGCGGAACCGCACTTCTCATTGTTGTCGGTGTGGCTTTGGATACAATGAAGCAGATTGAGGCCATGGTATTGATGAGACACTACCAAGGCTTCATGAAATAGGAGGTACGGTGATGTACATCTTATTAATGGGACCCCCAGGAGCAGGAAAAGGTACTCAAGCGCCGAGACTAGTTGAAAAATATGGGACTCCTCATATCTCAACTGGCGATATGTTCCGAGCTGCTGTAGGAGAGGGAACTCCCCTTGGCGTAAAGGCAAAAGAATATATGGATGCAGGGCAATTGGTGCCGGACGATGTAACTATTGGCATTGTTCGGGAGCGTTTAGAAAAAGATGATGTGAAGAACGGATTTATTCTAGATGGTTTTCCCCGAACTTTAGAGCAAGCAATTGCTTTAGATGTCGCTTTGAAAGAATTGGGAATTGATTCGGTTCAAGTTCTCGATGTGACTGCTGAGCCAGAACTTCTGGTGCAGCGAGTTATCGGTCGACGAATTTGTCGTCAGTGCGGTGCAACTTATCATTTAACAAATCTTCCTCCTAAACAGGATGGAGTTTGTGATAAGTGCGGTGGTGAACTTTACCAACGTGCAGATGATATTGAAGAAACCGTTCGGAAACGATTGGGAGTCTATATGGCTCAGACTCGTCCTCTTGTAGATTACTATGAGAATCGAGGCTTCTATAAGCGAATCAATGGAAACCAAGACGTCGAGAAAGTCTATCAGGATATTATTTCAGCTCTTGAGGGAGCTTAAGATGATAACTCTTAAAACTCCTCAGGAAATTGAGAAAATGCGTAAAGCCGGACGAGTTGTAGCTACTACACTCGAAGCGCTGAGAGCAGCCGCTCAGGTTGGAATGACTACAGGTGATCTAGACGAATTGGCTCGTCAAAAGATAGCTGAGGCGGGGGCAATCCCGAGCTTTAAAGGCTATCATGGCTTTCCTGGCCATATCTGCGCTTCAGTCAATGAAGAGGTAGTTCATGGCATACCGGGTAACCGGGTTCTTAAAGAAGGAGACATCCTCAGTGTGGATTTAGGCGCTATTGTGGAAGGGTATCATGGAGATTCTGCGATTACTTTTCCGATTGGCTCTATTTCATCTGAGATTCAATTATTGCTTCAAGTGACGGAAGAAAGCTTGTACAAAGGAATTCAGGCAGCGATCGTTGGAAATCGCCTTGGTGATGTGTCCAGCGCTATCCAGACTCATGTGGATTCATATCAGTTTGGTATCGTTCGTGAATTTGTTGGGCATGGTATCGGAAGTCAGATGCATGAAGATCCGAAAATCCCTAACTACGGTCCTCCACACCAGGGTCCTCTCCTCAAAGCAGGGATGACATTGGCCATTGAGCCGATGGTGAATTTGGGAACTCCGGATGTTCGCATTTTGGACGACCAATGGACAGTTGTGACCAGGGACGGAAAGCCTTCCGCTCATTTTGAACACACCATTTTGATAACAGAAAATGGGCCGGAAATACTGACTCGTCCATGAGTCAAACTCAGACCTAAAAGGAGGGAACAGTGTGGCTAAACAAGATGCAATTGAAGTAGAGGGTACCGTAGTAGAAGCATTGCCGAATGCGATGTTCCAAGTGAAACTCGAAAACGGGCACATGGTACTGGCTCATGTATCAGGAAAAATTCGGATGAATTTCATTCGAATCCTTCCTGGAGATCGAGTCACTCTCGAACTCACTCCATACGATTTGACCCGCGGTCGAATTACGTACCGCTTCAAATAAGAGTAGCGACAGGCAGTGCCGAAAAAGGAGGATTCGTCATGAAGGTACAACCTTCGGTTAAACCGATTTGTGAAAAATGTAAGATCATCAAACGGCACGGACGGGTCATGGTGATCTGTGAAAACCCAAAACATAAACAAAAACAAGGATAAGATAGGGAGGTGCATTGAATGGCTCGTATTGCCGGCGTGGATTTACCTCGTGAAAAACGGGTAGAAATCGCTTTGACCTATATTTTCGGAATTGGTCTAACTCTCTCAAAAGAGATTTTAGCTAAAACCGAAATCAACCCAGATATTCGGGTAAAAGACCTCAGCGAAGAGCAAGTTTCTAAAGTTCGTGAAATTCTTGATAAAGAATACAAAGTTGAAGGGGACCTTCGTCGTGAAGAAGCTCTCAATATTAAGCGACTGATCGAAATTGGCTCCTACCGGGGAAAACGTCACCGAATGGGTCTTCCTGTACGAGGGCAAAAGACCAAAACCAATGCCCGTACTCGTAAAGGACCGAAACGTTCTGTTGGCGGTAAGAAGAAAAAATAGTACCGGGGAGGGATAAAGATTGGCAGCGAAAAAAGTAGTTCGCACGAAGCGTAAAGAACGAAAAAATATTGAACAGGGTCGGGCTTATATCCACTCTACATTCAATAACACCATTGTGACCCTTACTGACCCTCGTGGAAATGCACTTTCCTGGGCCAGTGCTGGCGGAATGGGATTCCGTGGTTCCCGTAAAAGTACTCCCTTCGCAGCCCAAATGGCAGCGGAAACAGCAGCGAAAGCTGCAATGGAGCACGGACTTCGAATTATCGAAGTATATGTAAAAGGACCAGGAAGCGGTCGGGAAGCGGCCATCCGCTCCCTACAGGCGACAGGTCTTGAAGTACAGATGATTAAAGACACGACTCCAATTCCGCATAACGGATGCCGTCCGCCAAAACGTCGTCGGGTTTAATCACGCAGGGAGGTGTAGAAAGTAAATGGCACGATATACAGAAGCGGCTTGCCGTCAATGCCGTCGAGAAGGGCTTAAACTCTTTCTCAAAGGCGATAAATGTTACTCGGATAAATGTGCATTCAGCCGTCGGGGTTATGTACCTGGACAGCACGGACATGCACGTCCGAAAAAAGCCTCTGAATATGGTCTGCAATTGCGAGAAAAACAAAAAGCTCGCCGAGTATATGGAGTTCTTGAAAAACAGTTCCGCCTATACTTCGCTAAAGCAGATCGTCAAAAAGGTGTAACCGGTACAAATCTACTCGTTCTTTTAGAGCGTCGTATTGATAATATTGTTTTCCGTTTGGGATTGGCTGAAAGCCGTAACCAAGCTCGACAATTGGTTCGACACGGACACTTTGCTGTGAATGGCAAGAAGGTCAATATTCCTTCTTTCCAAGTCAAAGCGGGTGATGTAGTATCTGTTCGGGAAGGCTCGAAATCTTCTTCCATCTTTAAAGAGTTGGCTGAAGCGCGCCCTCAGCGCACCCTGCCTTTGTGGGTTGAAGCTGACGCAGCTGAATTAAGTGGAAAAGTCGCTCGCTACCCAAATCGGGAAGAGATCGATACCCCAGTTAATGAACAGCTTATCGTCGAGCTGTACTCCCGATAAGGCCTAAAGATCGAATGAACATCGGTCTGATGAAGGGAGGCGTAATACATGATTGAAATGGAAAAAAGACGTATTGAAGTGGTTGAGAGCAGCCAAGAGGGTCATAAACTTTTTGGTCGCTTTGAATGCGAGCCTTTGGAACGTGGATATGGAACTACGCTTGGCAATAGCTTACGGCGTATGCTTCTGTCTTCTCTTTCAGGAGCGGCAGTCACTTCAATTCGGATTGAAGGAGTCCTTCACGAATTTTCTACGATTCCCGGAGTACGGGAAGATGTCACAGACATCATCCTTAATCTGAAAGACTTGCGTCTGAAGATGGAAGGAAACGAACCTACTGTCCTTCGAATTGAATTCGACGGAGAGGGAGAGCTACGAGCGGAGCACATCATTGCTCCATCGGAAGTAGAAGTTCTGAATAAAGAACTCTCCATCGCAACCTTGGATAAAGGCGCGCGATTAGTGATGGAACTGACTGTAGAAAAAGGAAAAGGATATGTTCCTGCTGATAAAAATAAAAAATCCGATCAAACAATCGGTGTCATCCCAATCGATGCGATTTTCTCGCCAATTTTGCGAGTCAATTATGCCGTTACGGATACCCGAGTCGGAAATGTCACTAACTATGACAAACTTATTTTGGAAGTCTGGACAGATGGCAGCATTCGTCCAGAAGAAGCAGTGAGCGAAGCGGCAGATACGATGATTGGTCATTTACGCCAATTTAGAGAAGTCGCTGGAATTGTTTTTGATCTAGAAGTCGAAGGAGAACTCGCTGCTACAACCAGTGAGGGAACTACCGGAAGCCCAATGGATCAGATGACAATTGAAGATTTGGATCTTTCTGTACGGTCTTATAACTGTCTTAAACGAGCAGGAATTAACACTGTTGCAGAGCTGGTCGCCAAATCCGAGGACGAAATGATGAAGGTCCGTAACTTGGGCCGTAAATCCCTGGATGAGGTGAAGAAAAAACTTGGTGATTTGGAACTGGCTTTAGCTGGCTCTGAAGACTAAGGAATCGGAACAGGAGGGAAACAGATGGCTTACCGAAAACTGGGCCGTAACTCCAGCGCCCGAAAAGCTTTGTTCCGTAGCGTCATCGTTGCGCTCTTCACCCATGAGCGAATCGAAACTACAGAAGCAAAGGCTAAAGAAATTAGCGGATTAGCTGAGAAATTGATTACATTGGCCAAGCGGGGAGACCTGCATGCTCGTCGGCAAGTTCTTTCTGCAATCGTAGACGAAGATGCTACTCGTAAACTTTTCGACACTATTGCACCAAGATATGCTGAACGTCCGGGTGGCTACACTCGAATCATGAAGCTGGGAAATCGTCGGGGCGACGCAGCTCCAATGGTGATTTTTGAGTTAGTCTAGAACTGACTCATCCCATACAATTGAACAGGAAAATCTGCTTGGCGTTCGCCCGACTTAGAGGAGTTTATCTCACTTAAGTCGGGTGGCAGGGCCGAGCGATTATGAGGCGGCCCTTGCAGTCGTCTCTTTTTTTTATTATAGTGAGAGATAGAATTGCACAATTCAGTTCGAAATATATGAAGACTGGGTGGGACGTACCATGATCGAAGTAAAAGATCTTAGCTATCAATATCCTCAAGGAATGGACGAAGAGCCTTTAATGGCCTTGGATCAAGTGACTCTGAGTGTTCACACCGGTCAATTTCTTGTTATTTTAGGTAGCAACGGATCTGGAAAATCAACTTTAGCGAAGCACTTAAACGGTATGCTTCTGCCGACGAGTGGAAGTTGTCATATTGCTGGCATGGATACTCGAGATGAACAATATTTGTGGAAAATCCGCGAAAAAGTGGGTATGGTATTTCAGAACCCAGACAATCAAATTGTTGCTGCGATCGTTGAGGAAGATGTGGCTTTTGGCCCAGAGAATTTAGGGGTTGAACCAGAAGAAATTCGCCGCCGGGTTGACGAATCTTTAGCGCAAGTAGGAATGAGTGAATATTCGTCTCACGCACCGCACCTGCTTTCAGGTGGACAAAAGCAGAGGGTTGCGATTGCCGGTGTTTTAGCGATGCATCCAGATTATTTGATCTTAGATGAATCGACAGCGATGCTTGATCCAGAAGGACGATCAGAAGTTCTTGATGTTCTTAGAAAATTACGAAAAAACACAGGTATCACCGTTATTTTAATCACCCATCACATGGAAGAGGCTCTAGAGGCCGATCGAGTACTCGTGATGGATCAAGGAAAGATTTTATTAGATGGTTCGCCTGAAGCTGTTTTTATGCAAGAAAAATTGATTATTCAAGCAGGGCTTGAAGTTCCTGTCACGGTTGGGCTGATGAATGAGCTTCAAAGCCTTGGGATCACCTTGGATGAAGGATTCAAATTAGATGAGTTGGTGGAGAGTTTATGTCGATTAAAGTCCAAAAACTGACCCATACTTATATGCCAGGTATGGCTTTTGAGCGCACTGCACTGAAAGATATTGATTTTCAAATGGAGCGAGGTGAATTCGTCGGTCTGATTGGTCACACTGGCTCTGGTAAATCTACGCTTATTCAATTGATTATCGGCCTTTTGAAACCTACTGCGGGAAAAGTGTACGTCGACGGTTTTAATATCCATGAAAAGGGAAAAGCGAGCTTGCTCGCTCGCCGGAAAATTGGAATGGTTTTTCAATATCCAGAACATCAGCTTTTTGAAGAAACGATTGAAGCAGATGTCGCTTTTGGTCCGAAAAATCTCGAATTATCCGAAGAGGAAATTCAAAGACGGGTCAAAAAAGCTTTAGAGTTTGTAGGGCTTGATTATGAGACATATAAAGATCGTTCGCCTTTTCAATTAAGTGGTGGTCAAAGAAGGCGAGTTGCAATTGCTGGGGTTTTGGCACTAGAGCCAGAAATTCTGATCCTAGATGAGCCCTCGGCT
>JAGOZY010000093.1 GCA_018058445.1 Negativicutes bacterium
GTCAAAGAGGCTCCACGGGGTAATGGCGGAAAAATTCATTGGACTTTCCGTTCTTGGGAAGTTCAACTGCCAGAAGGCAAGAGTGCGGAGTCCACTGCTGGTGATTTCGCGAAACAATGGAGCAAAGAAGGAAAAATCGCTGTCACAGTGAATCCTACCGGGCCCAATAGTCAACGAGTGGCGGTTTTCATGCTGGACACGCTAGGTGGAGATCCGCTGAGGCTCCAGATTGGTGAAGTTCGAATTCAAGGGGGCAAGAAAGATATAAAAGATAAGCCGGCCAAAACAGGTAGGTTGGCTATTGTGATTGATGATTTTGGCTATCGGGGCGACT
Organism: Negativicutes bacterium; assembly: GCA_018058445.1. GTDB lineage: Bacteria > Bacillota > Negativicutes > JAGOZY01 > JAGOZY01 > JAGOZY01. Next base: position 335 of record JAGOZY010000093.1, read on the forward strand.
TGATATCAAGCTTTGCTTCCTATCCATATCCACTAACTTTTGCGATTTTACCAAATCATCCTCACACTGGAGAAGCTGCGAGAGCCGCTCGAAATGCGGGGAAAGAGTATATTCTTCATTTGCCGATGGAAGCATTAGGCAATGCATCCGAAGAGTCAGTGACGATTCATGTAGGTGATTCCCAAGAGAAAATTAATGAAATTATTAACACCAGCCTAGCACAAATCCCCGGTGCCTATGGGGTCAATAATCATCAAGGCTCCAAGGTTACTTCAGATGGTGCAACGATCCGACGAGTGATGAAAGGGATTGCTCCTCACGGTATCTTTTTCTTGGATAGCCGAACTAGTGGTAATTCTCAAGGGGAGCAAGCTGCACGTGAGATGGGTCTTGCAAGTGGATCGAACCAACTTTTCCTAGATGGACAAGCGGATGTAGACTATATCCGTCAAAAAATTCGTGAAGGAGCCGAAGCCGCCAAACGCAACGGTACTTTTATTGTGATTGGACATGATCGATCCGCAACACTGAAAGCACTTCAGCAGAGTCAAGATGTATTTGATGAAGTAGGTGTGGAATTAGTTCCTCTTTCGAGCTTAATCAACTAGAAAATAAAAAAGCGTGATGACTGTGAGCAGTCATCACGCTTTTTTTGAAATATTTTAGAACATGTTTTTTCGCCAGAGTAAATAACCAACAACAGTGGCTACCCCAAATGAAGTAGTAATAATAACCCAGAAGTGTGATCCACCGAAAGTAATAATATTTTCCCCGACTTGGAAAGGAACTTCGACGTTCATTCCCCAAAAGCTGGCAACCATAGTTGGGATTGCAAGTAAAATGGTCATAGTCGTCAAAAACTTCATGACTCTGTTCACATTATTTGAAATAATGGAAGCAAAGGTATCCATCATACTGGAAGTGATATTGTTTTGAACTTCGACCATCTCTAAGGCTTGGCGATTTTCAATGATGACATCTTCGAGAAGATCTTCGTCTTCTTCATACATTTTGATCAAATTTTGAAGATGAGTATTTGAGCGTAATCGCATGACTTTATCCAGTACAACTCCGTTTGATCGAAGCGAGTAAGTAAAATAAGTCATACTTTTTTGCATTTCCAGCATTTCAAAAAGATCATCATTCTGCATGGATTGGCGAAGGTTTCGTTCTAATGCATCGGTCATTCGAGTGATGTGCTGTAAGTTCTTTAGAAAGAGCGTCGCTGTGCGATACATCATTTGGAACATGAAGCGGGTTCTTTTCGATGTGTTAAAAAAACGCCAAGTTCGATTGGTAAATCCCTGTAAGACCTCATTGTCAGTGAGGCAAACAGTGACGATATAGTCTTCCGAAAGAATAATACCGAGTGGTAGCGTGTCATAATATTCACCTTGGCGAACCGGAATATTGATAACGGTCAAGAGGCAATTATCATCAAGTTCGGTACGAGAGCGTTCTTCTTCGTCCAAGGCGGCTCGGAGAATGTCTACTGAAATTTGGGTGGCTTCTGCGACTTGAGCGAGCTCGGTCTGGCTAGGTGCCAATAAATTGATCCAAGCACCTTTGGGTAGCGTTGCCAAGTCATAGGAATCTAATCCGGTAGGTTGGCTTTTTACGATAGTTAGCATCCTTTTACCTCCTCACCATTCGGCGAAAGATTTCTTAGGCTGCCTCGAATAGATAAAAAAAGGAAGCAGAAAAAAGAAAATTTTGCCAGAATGAAGTTAATTTTACGGTTCTTGTGCAACTAGGCCCGTCACCTTCCATTTTCGCCACCGCCTTACCTATTTTCTAACGTTTACTTACTCATGCTACTCCTCCGGGACCCGAGTGTCAAGAAAGAACGCAGGAAAAATGAAAAACTCTCTCTTAAAATGAAGAGAGAGTTTTTCGTTTTTTAATTTAGTCGCCAAATACCAAAATTCAGATACATCGCATAAGTGACCCACAGCCAATAGGGGACCATGAGAAAGGATGCTTCTTTGTTGATGAGAAAGAAAAGGAAAATCAAAATTCCAATCATGACCCATAAGGCAAAGATGACGAGAAGTCCAAAGAATGGGAATTGTAAACCGAAGAAGACTGCTGACCATAAAATGTTAACCAATAAATGAACAAAATAGACTTGAAGGGCAAATGTGACCTGAGGTTTTTTGTTTGGGGTTCGCCAGATCAAAAAGAGTGCAATTGCCATCAAGAAGTAGAGAAGAAACCAGACCGGTCCGAAAAGCCAGGCTGGTGGAGTTCCGGCTGGCTTGATTAAAGCTGGATACCAAGTTGTGACTGAGGCCGATGTAAAGAAGCCTCCAATTGTCGCTGTGATGAATGAAGCAGCGAGACTGATGAATAGTTTTGTAATTTGAGAAAGGCCCATTTCAGCACCTCCTAAAGTTTGTAGGAATTAGTTGCCTGACTTCCGCTACTGGGTGAAATTAAATATAAAGGCGGGATTTTTACGTTTTCCCGTTGGGCGAGCTCGACAAGTAAGAGCATGGCATCTTCGGCGTCTAAGCTCGAAGTATTTAAGGTATTTGAAGCTAGTTTGTGAGCTTCATCGGCCTTTTTTTGATACTCTAATGCTTGCGTCGTATTGCCGACAGTGAGCATGTTTTTTTCGATTTGTTCACTTCCCCATGCTTCACTTCGCAGAGCCATTCCTTCCCGTAGGGTTTCATAGGCGAGTAAATAGATATCATGAACTTCTTCTAGTTCGGGTGTTGCAGGGGATATCTTCGCCCAAGCGATAAGCAAACGATCCAGTTGAGGGATAACCTCCGTATCTAAAATTTTCTTGCGCTCTGAGGGAGCCATCTGAGTGTCTTTTGTCTTTGCCAAAGAAAGTTGGAGTTCCTTGGGGTAGACATTGTCGAGTTTTTTTATAGCTTTGAAATAGTTCTGTAGATCAGATTTTACACTAACCTCTTTGGCTTCCCCCACAGATAAGCCCGAAAAAGCAACGCAGAAACAAAAGAGCCCTGCGAAAAAATAACGAATCATTGAATTCATGAAAATCCTCCTTTATCTTTCTACCTTTATTTTCCTGCAAATCCAAGAGAATGTCAAAGCGAATCGGTTTTAAAGTTAGAATTGTAGACTTTCATTGCCAAAGAGCCTGCAAATAGGGTAAAATGTAAGACGTACGATTGTTGGTAGAGTCAGGTAGAAATTCGGTCTTGCGCAATGAGCGGTTGTGAACCCCGTCAGGTCCGGAAGGAAGCAGCGGTAAGCGACTTACCTTATGTGCCGCGAGGGTGCCGAGTTTCTATCTGACTGTGCTAATAATCCATGCCTCCGCTTCTCTTTGAAAGGCGGAGGTTTGTTCTATCTGAAAGTTTATGGGAGGTTTTGAATATGGCCTATGTAGCCCTTTACCGTAAGTGGCGTCCCCAAGGATTTGATGCTTTAGTTGGGCAAGAGCCTATCCGCCGAACTCTTAAAAATGGAGTTGCTGCTGGCCGAATTTCTCATGCCTACTTATTTACTGGGCCGCGAGGTACTGGAAAAACAAGTACTGCAAAAATTTTGGCTAAAGCGCTGAATTGCTTAAATCGGCGGGACGATGGCGAACCTTGTGGAATTTGCAGTAATTGCAAAGGGATTCAAGATGGAAGTAGTATGGACGTCTTTGAAATTGATGCAGCATCAAATCGCGGAATTGACCAAATTCGTGATCTTCGGGAAGCAGTGAAGTTTGCTCCAACTGAGGGAGCCTATAAAGTATATATTATTGATGAAGTACATATGGTGACTACAGATGCGTTTAATGCGTTTTTAAAGACTTTAGAAGAGCCACCAGCCCATGTGGTTTTCATCTTGGCAACGACAGAGCCTCAAAAGATACCTGCGACCATTTTATCTCGTTGCCAGCGTTATGATTTTCGAAGAATTTCTGTTGCAGATATTGTGGAGAGACTCAATGAAGTTGCAAAGGAAGGCAACCTTGAAGTGGAGCAGTCGGCACTTCAATTAATTGCTGTTCAAGCGCAAGGGGGGCTTCGCGACGCACTAAGTATTCTCGACCAGGCAGTGGCCATGGCAGAAGGCTCGGTAACGGAAGCTCTTGTGAGGGACTTACTCGGTCTTGTAGGTGAAGAGGCAATGGCTGAATTAGTCGATGCGCTCATCGGGCAAGATTTAGGTCAGGCGATCGTTCAAGTGGAAGCTCTGCGCCAGGGCGGACGAGAGCCGCGACAAACGTTAGCTCAGCTTCTCGACTATCTTCGTTTGTTGGTGTTGTGGAGCGCAGCACCGCATTTAGTCAAAGAACAAGTTACAGAACAAGAATGGCAACGGCTTGAAACGCAAGCGAAGCGTGGCAATTCAAGAGAGTTTCGTCGTTGGGTAGAAATTCTCTTAGCTGAAAGTGGGTCGATGCGTGCCGGCGCCGATGCCCGATTGCATTTAGAGATGGCTCTGGCCAAAATCGGCCAACTTCCTTCAACTGGCGAAGGAGTGAATATCACTCCGCTACTGGAGAAAATGGCTCTTTTGGAAAAACGTATCCAAGAGCTTGAGGGAACTCCACCGAGAGTCGAAAAAGTGAAGCCTGCGATCGAATTACAGGAAGAAAAAAGTGAATTTCGGGTGAATTCGAAGCCTCCTTCGCTAGTTACTTCGAATGTCCTTTCAGAGTCTCCCTCTCCTAAAGAGATAGTACCTTCCGCTGCTCCTCAGGAAATAGCTTCTTTGAAAGAAGAACTACCGCCTCTTTTGCGGGATACAGAGATAAAGAAAACTTTTGAACCGATGATTGAGATTAAAGAGGAAAAACCTGCTCCAGTCGCACAGAGTCAAGAAGAAAAGACGGAAGCACCAGTCGAGACAACTGGAACTCAAGCATTTTATGATGCAGATCTTTGGAATAAAGTGCTTAGCGCGCTGGAGCAGCAAAATAAACGTGCGGTAAAGGCCTGCGCTGAACAAGGCCAGATGATTGGCCTGGAAGCGAATAAACTTCGGATTCAATTTAGCCAGAGTTTTCCTAAAGATCGACTCGAAAGACCAGATTTCAAAAAATTAATTGAGTCTATCTTGGCAGAACTTACGGGGCAAAACATGCTGCTGAGTTGTGAACTGGGAACGAATCCTCCAGCGCTGCAAGGAGCCCCGGTAGAGCCGGCAAAAGTCGTTGAGAAATCGGTAGAGCCACCGAAGGTCGTCC
>JAGOZY010000094.1 GCA_018058445.1 Negativicutes bacterium
AATCCTTCTTCGGCAAGCAGAAGAGGGACTTGATAAATACTACCCGCATTCGGGTTTTGAATCACTGCATCTAAGTCTACATCGCAGAAAAGAGCAAGTTTTTCTTTCATATCTTGCGAGATTTCTCTTTCAGTTCGACAAACGAGAATATCCGGTTGAATTCCAATGCTTCGCAGTTCTTTTACGCTATGCTGTGTCGGTTTTGTTTTCAGTTCACCCGCTGCGCCGATATAAGGAACTAGTGTTACATGGATATAGAGCGCATTGTCACGCCCAACTTCCTTACGTACTTGCCGAATCGCCTCTGAAAAAGGGAGACTTTCAATATCGCCAACTGTTCCACCAACTTCGGTGATAACAACTTCTGCGTGATCCTCGTTGCCAAGTCGATAAACCCGATCTTTAATTTCATTTGTCACATGAGGGATAACTTGAACAGTGCGTCCAAGGTAATCGCCGCGACGCTCTTTATCAATAACCGATAGGTAAACTTTTCCGGCAGTTACACTAGATGCTTTACTCAAATTAATATCTACAAAACGCTCGTAATGACCGAGATCTAGATCGGTTTCACCGCCATCTTCGGTCACAAATACTTCTCCATGCTGGTAAGGGCTCATGGTCCCAGGATCCACATTTAAGTATGGATCAAATTTCTGCAGAGTTACTTTAAAACCCTGATCTTTTAACAAACGTCCTAATGAAGCTGCTGTTATCCCTTTTCCTAAAGACGAAGCTACGCCACCAGTAACGAAAATGTACTTTACCATTTTTACCCCTCCATCATGACTCCAAACTTACTATTCGACTGGTTCTGCTTCTGGTGTTTCAGGCTCTTCACCGGAAAAAGTTTCTTGAATTTCTTCTAGTAGTTTTTTGCGACGGCTTTTGTCGACAACGACAGGTGGAGTTGCCAGTTCTTCTAGAGATTTTACTCCTCGTTGCGGAATCCATTCCACCAAAGACCACATATGTTTTCCTTGATAAGCAAAACGACTATCCAGGCTAATTTCAGTATGAAGCACCGCAAGACGATCAGCTGTGATCTCTTTTGGCTTAGCACCTAATTGTTGAAATACTTGATTCATCAAGTCCTTGTAGTAAATGGGGAGCTTTTCCTCCCGCAGCAATTGATAGGCAATATCTGCGCCAGTTTGTTTCATGCCCGATTTCCTCCTATCTTTCTTTTACATTCGTTCCGGAGCATCAATTCCCAAAATAGTGAGACTGTGCTTCAATGTGTTTTGGATTGCTTTGACTAAATGCAGGCGAGCTTGTTGAAGCTCTGGGTCTACGCCAAGAATACGGCATTGATTATAAAAAGAGTGAAATTGTCCGGCAAGTTCATGTATATAACGAGCAATATGGTGGGGGGCTCGCTCTGAGGCCGCACGGCTAATTTCTTCTGGATAACGTCCGAGAGTCCGAATTAAGTCCATTTCACATTCAGTGGCTAACGTAGAAAACTGAGCTTCTTTCCAGTCCTTGACGGTAATACCAGCTTCCTCAATTTGCCTAAAAATGCTGCAAATTCGGGCATGTGCATATTGAATGTAGTACACTGGATTTTCATTGCTACGAGACTTCGCCAAATCAAGATCAAAATCTAGCTGACTATCAGAGGATCTCATAATAAAGAAGTAACGGGCAGCGTCTTTGCCGACTTCTTCAATCAGCTCTGCTAGTGTAACTCCTTGACCGGTCCGTTTGGACATTTTGACGACTTCACCATTTCGGAGAAGGTTGACCATTTGAAGGATAATAACTTCGAGCTGTTCTGATTTGTAGCCAAGCATCTGGACTGCTGCCCGCATTCGCGGAATATAGCCATGATGATCGGCTCCCCACAGATTAATTAGCGTATTAAAACCGCGCTGGAGTTTGTTCCAGTGATAGGCAATATCGGCAGCTAGGTAAGTCGGGATTCCATTTTCTCGAATAACGACCCGATCTTTATCGTCCCCGTATTCACTAGCCCTGAGCCACCAGGCTCCATCTTTTTCATATAAGTCGCCGGTTTTCTTTAGAACGTCACAGGCTTCTTCCAATTTGTTCTCGTTATGAAGGCTTTGTTCGCTAAACCAATGATCAAAAGTAACGCCAAACGCTTCTAAATCTTCTCGAAGAGCCGCCAACTTCTCCACTAAGGCTAAAGAACGAAATTCTTCGACTCGTTCTTCATCTGTCAGCTCGAGAAAACGACTTCCATCTTTTTCAAGAATTCGTTTGGCAGTATCCGTAATATCTTGGCCATAATAACCATTTTCCGGCATCTTAAAAGGCTTTCCTGAAAGTTCCAGATAGCGGGCATTTACTGAGAGGGCTAGGTTATCAATCTGGTTACCTGCATCATTGATGTAATACTCTCGCTGCACTTTGTGCCCTGCGGCTTGAAGCAGATTCGCCAAGGCGCTTCCTACTGCGGCTCCACGTCCATGTCCGACATGGAGAGGGCCGGTTGGATTTGCACTTACAAATTCTACTTGGATGCGGCTTGGGTTCTCCAGTTTGCCTTCGCCCCAAGTTTCATCCGCAGTTAAAATTGTTTTTAGGCTTTCTTGGAGCCAGCCTGATTTTAAATAAAAATTTAAAAAGCCGGGGCCTGCAATTTCTACTTTTTCTAGCCACGGAGCTTGCAGTTCATTGACTAGGGCTTCTGCGATTTTACGCGGATTTGCTTTTAGGGTACGAGCCGCTTGCATCGCAAAATTGCTCGCATAGTCGCCAAAATCTTTTTGCGGAGGCTCTTCAATAAGAATTACAGGAAGTTCACCTGTAGGAATTGCACCCTGAACCATTGCTTTTTCAGTAGCTTGTTCAAGCAAGGTGGCAAGTTGTTGTTTCATTCAGATCATCCGCCTCCTGTATGTGAATCTGTAATTGACAGTCAGCTATTTTACCCTCGTCACTCAACAGCTCATAGGTAAGTAAAATAGTTTCTGGTAATTGATTGGCATAGGAAATTTCTAATTTCTGGGTATTTGCACGCATTGATATCGGCCCATAGGGGGTGTGATAGAGAAAAGCACAGGGGCTATTTATCTTAAAACAAGTCTCTTGCCTGACGCTTCCACTTCGTTTGAGCTCGATATGGTCGGAGAAAATGTCTAAACAAGTAACGGTCCCCTCGACTCCGCTTGTAGCTGTCTCGCGATAAAAAATGCGAAAGCCATCTTTGAGAAAAGATCCTCTAGCAATTACCTCAAAGGTCGAACGATGTCCAACGCTTGATGGCACGGGGTCTTGGACTGATTCAATTTTAAGAATTAAATCCATCCGCATTTCCTTGTCCACATCCTTCTTATTATACCCAAAATTCGGTTCTAAATTCAAGTAAATCCAAAAAGACTTTTGGCAATTCAAAAAAATAGGAAAACCTGACCGTTAGTTTTCCGGTCAGGTTTTCACTCCCTTCATCGGTCTACCCTTTTTGGATATTTCGACCATGGAAGATTTCCAGCATTTCCTTCTTCACTCGTTGCTTGATTTGCTTCTTTTCTCCGGGTAATAAGTCTTTTTTTGTCATGCCGAAGAGGTAGTTATCAAGTTCAAAGTCTTTTAGAATCATTTTTGTATGAAAAATATTATCCTGATAGACGTTTACATCGATCATCTGATAAAGCTCTTTAATTTCTGGCGCGATATAGTTTTGAATTGAGCTGATTTTGTGATCGATAAAATATTTTTGTCCGTTTACATCTCGGGTGAAGCCTCGAACCCGATAGTCTAAAGTGACCATATCTGCATCAAAGCTGCGAATCAAATAGTTGAGCGCTTTCAGCGGTGAAATTCGTCCACAAGTCGAGACATCAATATCGGCTCTAAATGTGTTGATTCCTTGGTCTGGGTGGCTTTCAGGATAGGTATGAACGGTGATGTGGCTTTTATCCAAATGGGCGAGGATGGTTTCAGGTTGGACGGTTCCGTTCGGATTATAAACGATCGTCTCTGTATTTACTTCATCTTCTGCGATAAGGATCGTTACACTTGCACCTTGCGGTTCATAGTCCTGTTGAGCTACGTTTAGAACGTGGGCGCCGATCATCTCTGCTACATTGGTTAAAATCCCGGTAAGCCGGGTACCGCTGTATTCTTCATCAATATACCGTAAATATTCGTCTCGCTGCTGTGGCGTACGAGTATAACAGATGTCATACAAATTAAAACTGAGACTCTTCGTTAGGTTATTAAATCCATAGAGCTGCAGTTTCTTTTTTAGCGGTTTAACTTCCATTTCTCTACCCCTTCAATTGAACAAGCAAAAGCGCCGTTCAGTCAACTCCTGCCTGAGCAGGGCATGATCGTTAGACTGCAAATAGTCTACACCAAACTATATCTATTCTACTCATACAAGGCCGGTCTGGCAACTGTTTTTAGTAAATTGCTTTATTTTATTTCTTTTGGGCTTTTAAAAGTGGTTCGATTTCGAACATTCGCATCCAAGGCAGGCGAATACCGACAAGCAGTTCACCGTTTTTTCCTAGATGTTTTTTTGCAAAATCTTTCATTTCAAGTTCGATCCAGGCTTGGACATAATCATACGAACTGCCGAGAGCCGCTCCATTGATCTGACTTGGATAGATCACTTTCTGATTTACTTTATTTCGGACAACCGCTTGATAGCCCCAGTCGTCTAAATAACGAACCGTCAGTAGACGATCTTTTGTCTCTTTTGTGAAATAGCGTGGCGCAAGCAGTCCTTGGCTCATCGCATAGCCGAGGCTATTTCCTGCGGTGTTCCATCCGGCATAAGCATCAATATCATAGAGTAAATTGCGATCTTCGAGGACATACATTAAAGAGCGATCTGCTCCGTTGCCATAAGCAATATCGCCAATGGCGACTGTCTTCCCTAACTTGCTCCAACGCACAGCTTGCCGAACAATCTCGCGGGCACCATTTGAGCTAGCCTCTTGGTTGCTGGTATGACTAGCTTCTAAGGTCCGACCGTCTTCCGGCGTATTTACCAGAAGAATTAAATCGGCAGTGTCTAGCTGAATTGCGGGAAAGCCACCTAATGCGTAGATATGGGCAGCGATGTTGTCTTGTACGGGTTGGTCTTCATAAGAAGCAACGGTTGCTCCTCCGACCCCAGGCGCATAAACAACACCGATTTGCGGAGTCTTAAAGGTCAAGTCGTTTACTGCGCGGGTCATCAACACCATGCCGACTTCATCGGTACCTGGAAAGGCGTGGAAACGAGTGGGAGAAAGATTTGCTGTCTGGGGCTTTAGATATCGCCATTCCCTTTGGGACTGTGAAAGCTGAGCTGAATCATCTCGGCATAAAACAAGATAATCAATAAGTCCTTCTTTGGCACTTGCAATCCATCGTTCATTGACTCTTCGATTCGCAGTTCGACGGTCAAACCAATCAAACTTTACTTTTTCTGGGATTACTTTTACAAGAGCATTCAGTTCACTTTCATTTTCAGGAGTTAGCAGTCCTTGATCTTGAAGGTCAAGAAGCTGAGTGAG
>JAGOZY010000095.1 GCA_018058445.1 Negativicutes bacterium
TTAAGGGAATATTTTGATTCTCTGTAAAATAACAAAAAGTACTTCTTTGGTCGACAGCTTGTGACTTATGAGGTACTTTTTTTATTAGATAAATTTTCTAAAGCATACTGCATAGCCCTTCGAACTTGAGTTAATTGAGCTCCTAGTTTTTCTTGTCGTTTCAGTTTTTTGAAAATTCTTCCGCACTGATTCCATTCGAATTTCTCGCAGTCCAAAGCCATTTTTTTCAAGGCGCTCTGCTTCATGAAAAAAGTGGACTGGACTTAGCGCTTGTTCTCACTTCATCAGGCTTACGAATTAATCGCAAAAAATCCGAAAGCGACCTTTATAGACCGTGGTCAAGTGAGTATTTGGGGTTCTTCGCGCTTGTAGACAAGGCAGAAAATGATTGTCGAACCGAAGTGGAAACGAGGATGTCTTGGTTAAAAATGGTGGGTTCCGAACTTGAGCAGAGCGAATTGGACGGGTTCCATCATTTTTCCAAGAACAGAATCGTTGAGAGCGTATCGGTGAAGACTGTTTTCGCCTGTCTACATAAAAAATACGATAAGTTAAACAATCAAAAAGTGGAGGGGATAAGTAGCAATTCTTTTAAAAATTATCCCTAAACAAATCCTTTATTGACAGAGATAAAAAAATTTGTTATATTTTAATAAGTTAACTTATAATAATTAAACTTACGAATGGAGACGAAGATAAAATGTGGACTTATGAACACGAGGTAGAAGGTAAAATTGATTTAGAAAAACTATGGGAACTTTATAGCGATGTTAGTCAGTGGTCAAAGTGGGACCCATCTATGGAGAAAGTTGAAATGTTTGGCCCGTTTGCAACAGGAACAAAATGTACCCATCATATGACCGGAATGCCACCGATTGAAGTTACTTTGACCGAAGTAACTCCTTATAAAAGTTTTACTGACGAAGCTGTAATGGCAAATTGGGGCATCACATTGCAATTTGGTCATACGATTGAAGAAAAAGGCGAAGGTGTCTTTGTGATTCGCCATACAGTTGTTATAATGGGAGAAAATGCTCAAGCAATGGGGGAAAAAATGGGGCCAGGAATTACGGGGGATATCCCAAGCTGTATGAAAACATTGCTTGAATTAGCGAAAAGTTAAGGAGTCACCATGAAATCGTCAAAATTTAGTTCAGCCCAAGAAAGCTCAGGATTGCTCTTTTGGCAGGTTGCGACAATGTGGCAACGAACGATCAAAAAAGCCCTTCATACACTTGAGCTTTCTCATACTCAATTTGTGCTATTAGCTGTTATTCAGCAACTAAGCGAAGAGGGAAGAGTCGTTACTCAAAAAGAAATCTCCGACTATTCTCAAGTGGATGTCATGACGGTCTCCAGTGTACTTAGACTTCTTGAAAAGAGAGGCTGGATTAACCGACTTGCCCACCCAACTGACACTAGGGCAAATCAAATTCGTATTACCATTGAGGGTGAAAAGTTAGTTCATTTGGCGATTCCGCTCATTGAAGGCGTAGATGAAGAATTTTTCTTTCAGGAGCCAGAGAAACTAAAAGAATTCATGACGTTATTGACTGAGCTAAAAAATAAATAAAAAATCCCCGGAGAAAAATTCTCCGGGGATTTTTATGTCCCATAGATATTCTAGTTTTCATGCCCTAAATCACGAGATATTTTAGCTGCTGCCTTACAAGTATCTTTAATTACTAAATCCAGATGCTCCCCTTGATAACGGACTGAAGGGCCGGAAACGGAAAGCGCGGCAATGACATCGCCGTGAAGATTTAAAATCGGTGCAGCGACCGACGAAACCCCATTTTGATATTCCGCATGACTTACCGCATAGCCTTTTGTCCGGATATCTTCAAGGACACTGACTGCGACTTCCTGTCTTTTTATATGAAGGAAAGCAAGCAACACCTTGCCAGCTGCACCGGAAACCAACGGCAACATTTCTCCGACTTGAATGCTGGATCGAAGCGGCTCAAGACCTTCTGCCCGTTCGACACACACCCGATTCCCCTTTTGCTCGACATAGAGGCTCACCGTTTCTTTTGTGTGATCTCGCAGCTCCCGCATGATAGGAAGAGAAAGACGCCGATAATCCATCGTTGTAAGATAGGACTTACTAAAATGGAGCACTCGAACCCCCAGGCGATAAGCACCCGTCAACGGATTTCTAGCAATGAGCCCTCGAAGCTCGAGTGTATGGGCGATACGAAGAACTGTAGATTTCGGCAATTTTAAGCGAACCACTAAGTCAGCAACTGAAATAGGCTCTTCTTCTGTAGCAAGAACTTCTAAAAAATCAATACCTCGGTCAAGAGCTCGGACTGTTGATTCCATCGTGTATCGTCCTTTCTGATTTTATAGATTTAAAATGAATGAAGAAAATAAAAAAACCTCTACGTTATTTTCGTGATAGATCTGTTATTTTCCTTTTAAATGAAAAAAGAAGACTCCTCATTTGAGGAGTCTTCTTTTTGTACTTGGTTCGATTACGGATTTAAATAGATCAGACGACTAAGCCTAACCATTTCCAATAAGTTGCTGCGAGGAGCAAAATCAGACCGTAAGCAATAATTGTAAGCGGAATACCTGTTCGGATAAAATCTTTTACCGAGAAAGTATCTGTTCCGTAAGCAATCATATTCTGAGGTGCATTAACCGGCAAAATAAAGCCGAAGCTGATGACGTATTGGAGAATCATCGTCATACCGACAATATTGATGCCAGGTGTTTTTACTTCTTGAAGCACAGCGATAATAATAGGAATCATTGCTGCCGCAAGAGCAGTTGCTGAAGCAAAGCCCAAGTGGATGATGATCAAGAAGAGTGCGAGCACTGCCAAAATCATGAAGCTTGAAGCGTAAGTCAGGCCAAAGAATGGAACCAGTGACTTCGCCAGCCAGACACCGGCTTTGGTGTCGATGATTGCAGTTCCTAAGCTAATACCAATACCGAAGAGGAAAAGTGTTCCCCAAGCCAGTTTGTTTTGCGCATCTGGCCAATCAAGAATATTGATACCCGGAAGGAACATAATGGTGATCGCAATAACCGTAATAGAAGAAGTGTCAAAATGGTGAATCAATTGTTTGGCCATTGGGCCAGTGACTCCGAAGTCGCCAAACGTTTTCTTCTCAAGAATCCAGAAGCAAAGAAGAAGAACAGAGATAATCATCAATTTCATTTCTTGCCGTGAAATCGGTCCAAGAGCAATCAATTCTTTCTGAATCACTTCTTGTCCGCCAGGAATTTCTTTCATTTCTGGTGGCATCATTTTTAAAAGAACGAAATAGAGAGCAATTGACATCAAAACGCTGAATGGTAGGGCGGCAATAAACCACTCACCCCAGCTGATATCATAACCTAAGATTTGTTTGATAAAATTAGTTGCAATTAAGTTCTGGGCAGCAGCGGTTTTAATACCAACGTTCCAGATACTGTCTGCTTGAGCCGTTGCAATCATCAAAATTCCGGCAAATCGAGTTTTCTTCTCCACGCCAAATGCAGAAATAATTCCCATAACAATCGGAACCATACAAGCAACACGAGCTGTTGTCGAAGGAACAAAAAAGCTAAGAGCAAATCCTGTTAAAATAACTCCAATCAGAATTCGGTTCGTTTTTGCTCCCACTAAGGAAAGAACGCGCAGAGCAATTCGTTTATCGAGTCCGGTTTTTGTCATTGCGATGGAGAGGAACAATGCCGCTCCAACGAGGGCCCAGGCAGTATTAGCAAATCCTTTAAGACCGCTTGCTAAAGCAGCACTGGTTCCGTACATGACAGTTGGCTTCGCAACGCTAGGTGCAAAACCGAGAAGAATAATCATTAAAGAAAGAATAATAGCAGCACTAGCTGGGTACGAGACACATTCGGTCATCCATAGAATAACCGAAAAAACCAAGAGAGCCAGCATGTGGTGGCCAGCGACGGGAAGTCCTTCTGGTGTTGGTAGAGAAATCATACCAATCAGAATAGCTAGAGACAGGAAGAGACCATATTTCTTTAAAAAATCGGACATAGAATAACCCCTTTCAGAATACATTTTGAAGATTCAAAGATATTCTAACATTCTTTTTTCCTTGAGGGAAGTTTTTGACCTGTTATTTTATGAACTTTCAAGCAATTTATCAGCTCGTTTGAGTGCAGATGAGAAGTTTTTCCAATACATTCCGCGCCCGATTTCTAAGAATATTCCTGCTTTGTGGATATTTTTTCTTACTTGAGGATTAGCCTCGCAAATTAAAATTTGGATTCCACGTTTTTTTAGATTTCGAATGACTTCACTCAATGTTTCAATTCCAGTAACATCGATAAAAGGAACATGATGAAGACGAATAATCAAAATAGAAGGGTCCGTGTGGGTATGAGCTAAAGCCCGCTCAAAATTTTCTACAGCTCCGAAGAAAAATGGACCTTCAATCGAGTAAACCAGAACCCCTGGCGGTAATACAACTGGAGTATCACTACCTGTTTCGCGAGTCAGTTGCTTTTCATTTTGTTGGAGAACCTCAATCGAAGAAGTCATTTTTCGCAGGAAGTGGAGAATTGCCAGAAGAACTCCGACATTCACTGCCACGACGAGATCTGCAAAGATCGTCAAAGAAAACGTAATCAATAAAATCACGACATCTGCCCGAGGAGCCGAACGGATCATGTGAATTAAATGGTGAATCTCACTCATGTTATAAGCCACAACAAAAAGAATCGCGGACATAGCTGCGAGCGGAATATTTCCCGCTAAAGGAGCCAAAAATAGCAAGATAATTATTAGCGTTGCCGAATGAACGATCCCTGCCAGTGGGCTTGTTCCGCCATTTCGAATATTGGTAGCTGTTCGAGCGATTGCCCCAGTCGCGGCAATCCCGCCTAAAAGAGGGGTAAAAAGATTAGCGATTCCCTGTCCGACCAGTTCTTGATTTGAATCATGACGAGTTCCAGTCATTCCATCGGCAACTACTGCAGACAGTAAAGACTCAATTGCCCCTAACATCGCAATTGTAAAGGCTGGACCAATCAAACCAAAGACTCTGTCAAGGGTAACCTCAGGGAAAGTAAGGCTAGGTAAACCCTGAGGAATTCCACCAAAAGCACTGCCAATCGTTGCTACGCCTTCAAATTGAAAATAAGATTGAAGAATTGTCGCGGTTGCCATCGCCACCAAAGGACTCGGAACCCGCTTGGCGTAAGGGATTCTAGGGAATAAGAGGACGATTGCAAGACTCAGGCAAGCGAGGGCGGTAGTCAGTGGATGAAAGTCAGGGAATGCCTGAATTAAGAGCCCAATTTTCTCATGAAAATGGACTCCTCCGGTTTTTGGAAGTCCGAAAAAATCTCGCCATTGACCCACCCAAATAATAACACCAATCCCAGCTGTAAAACCAACAATAACAGGGGCTGGTATGAATTTGATGACTCCACCAAACTTTGCAAGTCCCATTCCAAGCAAAATAATTCCAGCCATGAATGTTGCGA
>JAGOZY010000096.1 GCA_018058445.1 Negativicutes bacterium
TCACGAAGCCACCTATTTACATCACGGCGGATCCAGTTCTCTCATTGCAACCTGAGTCCATGGAAGAAGGACACGAGATCCTCTTACAGGCAGGATATCAGTCGAAGAGACCGCTGATTGGCTTTGCAGTTCGCGAGTGGTCAGAAGGAGCTTCCTACCTGCAAGAAATTGCCAAAGTTGCGGATCAATTGATTGTTGAAGAAGACGCAGAAATTGTCTTTATCCCTATGCAGTGGCCAGAAGATGGAGATGCTGCTCGCAAAATCAGCCAATACATGGCTGAGAAGCCAATTTTACTGGAGGGCGAATTTAAAGTTCGTCAACATTTATCGTTGTTGGCAAATCTCGATCTATTAGTAGGAGTACGTCTTCATGGTTTAATTTTTGCAGTGCTAGCCCAAGTACCAAGGCTAGGTTTGTCTTATGATCCGAAAATTGATAGTTTTCTAGAGATATTGGGTGATCGTCCAGTTTCTTCTCTCGAAAATCTACAATCTACGGAACTTTTTGTGAAGATTCAGCAAACTTTACAGGAAGAAAAAAATATCAATGATGAAAAACTCCAGTATTTACGCAATTCTTCCGAAGAAAATGCACGTCATGTTGCCCAACTGCTGAAAAAAAAGACAAGCAGGAATTGAGACACTCGCAGCGAATTATTTATTTTTACAACCAAAAAACAGATTAGATACTAAAATAGAAATCTAATGAAATGAGCTGTGTTCAAGAGGAGGGGAGCCTATGATCGAACTTTCTAAGGTTACAAAAGTCTATCCGGGTGGTACCGCTGCGATGGTAGAAATGGATCTGACAATTGCGCCTGGGGAATTTCTCTTTTTAGTTGGTCCCAGTGGTGCCGGGAAATCAACGTTGATTAAATTATTACTGCGGGAAGAAAAACCGACATCCGGTTCACTGATTGTAAATGGCAAAGATCTAGCTGCTCTAAAAGAATCAGAAGTACCTTATTTTCGGCGATCATTGGGGGTCATTTTCCAAGACTTCCGTTTGCTGCCAAATAAAACGGTCTATGAAAATGTAGCCTTTGCGATGGAAGCGATTGGTGCGCCACGCCGCGAAGTTTTAGTCCGGGTAAACCAAGTACTTGATTTAGTTGGTTTGCGCCTAAAAGGTAGGAGTTATCCGGCTCAGCTGTCCGGTGGAGAGCAACAGCGAGTTGCAATTGCCAGAGCTATTGTAAATAAGCCATTACTCGTGATTGCGGATGAACCGACTGGAAATCTAGATCCAGACACTTCCCATGAGATTATGCAAATTTTTGAAAAAATTAATGAAACCGGAACGACGATTTTAATGGTAACCCATGATAAAACTGTCGTAGATACGATGCAGAAACGGGTCATTGCCATTGAAAAAGGCCGCATTGTACGAGATGAAGCGAAAGGAACTTACGGATATGACTGCGAGTAGCATAGAATATTTTATCCGAGAAGCTTGCCGTTCTCTTTGGCGTAATGCGTTTATGACATTTGCCTCGATTATTACGGTGACGCTTTCTCTTTTAATTCTGGGGATTTTCATTTTGGTTGGAGTCAACCTCAATCATATGGCAAGCCAAGTCGAGTCGACTGTAGAAATCTCGATCTACCTCAAAGATGATATTGAAGAACCTGTGCGGCTCGATATGGAGCAGAAGTTACGGGGTCTTTACGGCGTGAGCGAAATTGAATTTGTGACCAAAGATGAAGCCTTAGAGCGCTTCCGTGAGCGGCTTGGGGATCGGAAAGATTTGCTTGAAGCCTTGGGTGGGACGAATCCACTACCGGCATCTTATCAGATTCGGGTAGAGAATCCAGATCAAGTTCAGGCAGTCGTTGAAGCAGCAGTACAAATGCCTGGGGTCGACGATACCCAATTTGGTCAAGAAATTATCGAACAGATCTTTAGCTTGGCGAAATATCTGCGGATTATCGGCGGAGTATTTATCGTACTTCTAAGTTTTGCAGCTCTCTTCATTATTGCAAATACGATTCGTATTACTGTATTTGCCCGTCGACGAGAGATCAATATCATGAAATATGTCGGAGCAACGGATAGCTTTATTCGTTGGCCATTCTTCATTGAGGGCATTTTCTTAGGACTTTTTGGAGCGATTATTGCGGCGACAATCATATTTATCGCCTACTCAATAACGCTTGATAGCATTACAGGAGCCTTGACTTTCTTGCCAGTACTTCCAAAATATCCACTTCTTTGGTGGTTAACTTTAGGAATTCTTCTACTTGGGCCAGCCATCGGCGCACTGGGTAGTATGATCGCTGTTAAAAAGTTCCTGAAGGTATAACGGGGAGGGTGACTAGATGATAAACCAATCATCCCGTCGGCCTCGCTGGCTTGCCGGGACATTAGCGATATTTTTAGCCTTTAGTATCGGAATGACGTCGATACATGCCAAGACTGCTGAAGAACTGGAATCAGAGCAGCAGCAAATCCAGCAGCAAAAAGAAGCCAAACTGATTGAGCTTGAGTTAAAACGGCAAGCTTCCGATACAGAAGCTAGCAAGCTCGGTGAAATTCAATCTAAATTAGACGTGGCTACCAATGAATATCGGGATTTAAATCGAAAAGTAAATGAGCTAGAAGAAAAAATTGCCGATACAGACACCAAATTAATTGCCGCAGAAGCGAAGATGAAAGTTCGTAAAGAGGTTTTGTCCAAGCGGATGCGCGATATTTATAAAAAAGGGCAAATCAGCTATCTGGATGTGCTCTTAGGAGCCACCGATTTTGTCGATTTTGCAACTCGAATCCAAGTTCTTAGACGAGTCCTGACCAATGATGTAAATCTCATCAACGAAGTACTCGACGAACAGAAAAAATTGGCTGCTCTAAGAGTCGATCTCGATACGAATCGAGTTGCCCAAACAGAACTCCGCAAACGAGCGGAAGAACAACGAGCGATTATTCAGGAAGAGCGAAATAAACAAAAAGCGATTTTTGATAAAGTCTTTGCAGAAAAACAACTGACCGAAGCGGCCTATGATCAATTAGAAGCAGATAGCTTACGAATTGAACGAGCTCTGCGAGGTAAACGCGGTGCTGGTGCTGGTTCGACTGGATCAATGATCTGGCCGGCTGATGGACCAGTGACATCGTCCTATTCAGGTGGTCGAGTTCATCCGGTCTTCGGCGTAGTACGCCGTCATACCGGCACTGATATCGGTGCTGGCTACGGCGCAGAAATTTGGGCTGCCGATGGTGGCGAGGTTATTTACTCCGGCTGGATGAGTGGGTACGGCTATACAGTTATGATCGATCACGGCGGCGGCACTGTCACCTTGTATGCCCATCAAAGCCAAGTTGCCTGCTCGGTTGGGCAACAAGTTAGCCAAGGACAAGTCATTGGCTATGTAGGATCGACCGGATACTCGACAGGACCTCATTTACACTTTGAAGTCCGTATCGATGGAGAACCGACCAATCCGCAAGACGGTTATATTTAAAGGTTCGGCAACTGAACAGAAAGAAGGATGATTCATGCAAATCAGTCGCACGAAACTAATTTTTAGTGCTATTGGTCTGATGGTTATAACTGCGGTTATGACCGTTGGAATTTATACATGGGCTCTGACTGGAGATGCCTATGGAGCCTTGAGACTCTGGGTGGGCATGAAGATTGTCAGTACCCAATATGTCGATCCGGTAAAGAGCGATCAACTAATGAACGGAGCCATTCAAGGAATGGTGAAGTCTCTAGGCGACCCCTATTCATCCTACATGGACGAAAAAACGTTGTCGGCCTTTATGGCGGAAACGAAAGGCTCGTTTAGCGGAGTCGGTATCGTCCTTGGAATGAAAGATAATCAATTGAGTGTTATTGCGCCGATTGAAGGAACTCCCGGCGAACGGGCAGGAGTTAAACCAGGCGATTTTATCCGAAAAATTGATGGAGAGGAAACCAAAAACTTCTCTTTAGAAGATGCGGTGAATCGTATTCGCGGTGCTGAAGGAACTTCAGTGGTTCTCACCTTGGAGCGAGCCAGCAAAGAAAATCCGGATACGACAGAGACACTCGAAGTGACTTTAGTTCGTGAAAATATAAAAATAAAAACGGTATCAGGAAAAATGCTCGAAGGCGATGTTGGCTATGTCCGTCTCACTTCTTTCAGTGAGACCTCCAGTGCAGACTTTTCTGCGAAGCTGACCGAACTCGACCAGCAAGGCATGAAAAAACTAGTCTTGGATCTACGTAACAACCCGGGTGGATTACTTCATACCTCCGTTGAGATTGCCGGTATGCTTCTCAAAGAAGGGGAAGTTGTCTCGGTTATTAATCGAAGTGGCCAAAAAGAAATTAGCCGCAGTGGCGGACCGAATGATCGTTATGAATCCCTCGTGGTGCTCATCAATGGGGGCAGTGCTTCGGCTTCAGAGATTTTAGCAGGAGCAATTCAAGATCGACATGAGGGAACTCTTGTCGGTACGAAAAGCTTTGGTAAAGGGTCAGTTCAACTGCTCTATCCACTGGATTTAGAGCAAAAGACCGCAGTAAAACTGACAATTGCTAAATACTACACTCCGAGCGGACGCTCAATCCATGGTACGGGCCTAGAACCAGATATCCAGATCGAATGGACAGGCGATGGTCCAGCTGGTGAAGTAGCTACCGATCTACAGCTAAAAAAAGCTCTGGAAATTATCCAGAGTAAACCAACGAATCCACCTGCTCAATAGGTTGAAAACCGCGTCTATGCTAAGGAAATAGAGAATTTGAAAACGACTCCTTTTAAGGAGTCGTTTTTTGTTCACGAAAAGTAGGGACAAAAAATGATATAATAAAAGAAGGTATGATTTATATAAAAATGCGTATTGTTTTTAGAAGGAGGAGAAGTCGATGTTTCCTTGGCGAGAGCTTTTAGGACTAGTTGCTCAGGGCTTTGCTCACGCTTTGCTTTCTCCTTTATTATGGCTTGTTATGGCTTTGATGGCTTGGCGTTACTACCGTTTATCCGCTTTTCGAAATCAGTTACTAGGTGGCAGTAAATTTCAAGAAATGCTCGGTGTATTTGGCGCTATGACCTTAGGTCTGGCAGGTGGTTGGCTGGGTAGTCTGATTCTTAGCTTTTCGGGTATTACGTTAAACGAAATGGGAATTACCTATCTGTGGATCATGGCTATCCTTTTAATGTTTGTTCATGCACGGTTTATCTGTTTTGCCTATGGTGGCGGACTTCTGATTTTATGTTCGTTGTTAATTGGCTGGCCGGCAATTAATGGGCCGATATTGCTTGCCCTCATTGGCGTGCTTCATTTGGTCGAAAGCGTATTGATCACCTGTGGTGGGCCAGCAGGAGCACTCCCCGTATGGGTTCAGCATCCTCGCACTCGTGAATGGCTAGTTGGCTATCGAATGGAGCATTTTTGGCCTCTTCCCCTATTGCTGTTTTTAGCAGTGCCGTTAACGCCGGAATTGATCGCTGCCGGTGG
>JAGOZY010000097.1 GCA_018058445.1 Negativicutes bacterium
CTTTTATCCGGTGCAAGCTGAGCTGTCATTTCAGTATCAGTCAACGCAGGTGTAATTGCATTGACTCGTATTCCAAAAGGTCCACCTTCGCGGGCAAGACCTTTCGTCAGTGCAATAGTCGCCCCTTTCGAAGCAGCATAACAAGAATTCCCTAAAAGCCCGCCTCCTTGCTTGCCTGCAACAGAAGCGATATTAATAATTTTTCCATAGCCTAGTTCCTGCATTTTAGGAAAGACCCCTTGACTACACAGAAATACGCTACGTACATTGACGGCCATCACCCGATCCCATTGATCTTGCGTGATATCCAAAATTCCTGACGTTTGCACAATTCCTGCATTATTGACGAGAATCGTCAAATGCCCCCAACGGTCAAAAAACTCGCTTAGCATCGTAGAAACCGAATCAAAAGATGAAACATCCCCAACGAGCGGTAACGCATCCACACCTAATTGTCGGATTTCCGCACACACTGCTTCTGCTCGCTCCTGATTAAGGTCATTCACCGCAACAGAAATACCTTTTTCTGCCAAAGCTAAGGCAATTGCCCGACCAATTCCTTGACCGGCGCCCGTCACTAACGCAGTTCGTTTTTTGATTTCCCTGCTCATAAAATCTCGCGAACTGCTTGGCAGATTTGTTCCGGTGTTATTTTAACCAAGCGCTCTAGGGAGGGACTAAATGGGACAGGAACAAAAGGAGCTCCCAGACGGCGGATCGGTGCGTCAAGATCATCCATCATCTCTTCGGCTACACGGGCTGCAATTTCTGCCCCTACGCCACCTGTCCGTACAGCCTCGTGAACGACTACTAATCGATGGGTTTTAGCAACCGATTTATAAATCGTCTCCATATCCAAAGGAGAAATCGTTCGAAGATCGATCACTTCTGCCGAAATGCCTTCTTTTTCAAGAGCCTCAGCAGCCTCAAGAACTCGATGTATCATCATTGAATAGGACACCAAAGTCACATCACTACCTTCTCGGCTGACTGCCGCCTTGCCAATCGGAACAATATGCTCTCCTTCTGGCACTGGCCCTTTAAGAGGGAAAAGACCTTTATGTTCAAAGTATAGCACTGGATCTTCACTGCGAATCGCTGCTTTCAGAAGCCCCTTCGCATCGGCTGGATTGGATGGAATAACAACTTTAATTCCAGGAATATGCAGAAAAAAAGCTTCTAATGACTGGGAGTGCT
Organism: Negativicutes bacterium; assembly: GCA_018058445.1. Taxonomy (GTDB): domain Bacteria; phylum Bacillota; class Negativicutes; order JAGOZY01; family JAGOZY01; genus JAGOZY01. The sequence goes on from JAGOZY010000097.1 coordinate 1,198, forward strand.
GGGCCGCTGCCGAACGAATAATTCCATCTGGAGCTCGAAGAACCAATGGCATACTACACTGACCGCCAAACATATAACGTGCTTTTGCCATTTGATTAAGAATTTCATCCATACAAACACCAATAAAATCAGCAAAGTGCATATCAACAACCGGACGCATCCCAGCCATCGCAGCACCAACCCCAGCTCCGACAATAGCAGTCTCAGAGATTGGCGTATCTAATACACGATCTTTTCCAAATTTTTGTGGCAGCCCTTTAAATTGTCCAAAAATGCCCCCTTGAGCAGCAATATCTTCTCCCATAATAAAAACCTTAGAATCTCTTTGCATTTCTTCAGTCATTGCTTCTAAAGTTGCTTCGGAAAAGCTAATTTGACGCATTATTTATGCACCTCAACTTCCGCATAGATATTTTCCCACAAAGCTTCATCTGTTGGGAATGGGTCACTCTTGGCTTTTTCAACTGCTGATAGAATTTCTTCTTTCACTTCTATGCGAATTTGATCCATCTCAGCTTTTTTAAGCCATTTTTCTTTGATAACTCGTGCTTCAAAATTTTTGATTGGATCATCTTTGGTAAATCGTTCCTTTACTTCTTCGCGAGTACGATACATTTCTGGATCACCAACAAAATGTCCGCCTACCCGATAAGTCTTAAATTCAAGGAACATTGGGCCTTCGCCTTTTCGTACCCAATCTGAAGCTTCTTCCATCGCATCAAGTACTTCGAAAATATCATTGCCATTGGCAATTCGGCGAGGTATTCCGTAACCAGCTGCACGATCCGAAATATCTCTTACCGAAGTTGTCGAGCGATAAGGAGTCGTTGAAGCCCACTCATTATTTTCGCAAACAAAAACGACAGGTAATTTCCAAGCCGCCGCCATATTGATTCCTTCATGAAAAGTTCCGCGATTTGAAGCACCATCGCCAAAGAAGCAGACTGCCACTCGACCATTATTTTGGAGCTTTGAAGCCAGAGCGGCACCGACAGCCAAGTTATATCCGCCACCGACAACTCCATTTGCACCCATCATTCCGACCGAAAAATCAGCAATATGCATCGATCCGCCTTTGCCTTTGCAAAAGCCAGTTACTTTACCGAAGATTTCTGCCATCATAGGTGCGACAGCTGCCCCTTTAGCAATACAATGCCCATGACCCCGATGAGTACTCGTGATATAATCCTCTTGATTCAAATAATGGCAAACCCCAACGCCCACAGCCTCTTCCCCAGTGTATACGTGGACAAATCCTGGAATCTCCCCTGCCATAAATAGCTCACTTACTTGATCTTCAAAAAATCGAATTCTCAGCATCTTACGATAAAGTTCTCTTAATACTTCTGATGAATATTTCGCCATTTCTAAACCCTCCTTTTATAATAGATCGACTTTTTCTTCCCTCCTTATAAAAATTTCAAAATAATGAATTTTCTGTTAATTTAATAAGCACGAAGTATGCCAACGTCACAAAGCCTGTCTATACAAGAAAAGAAAAACCAGACTGTCTAATTTTTTCGACAGTCTGGTTTCGTTATTATGTTTTTATATTTAACATGTCTATTTATTTCGACATATTTTACTTCTTCTACGAGAAAAAAGGATTCTCTCATTATTTTTCGAAAGATTTAGAAAGAAACTTTAGTGAAAGAAGGGATTCTTATGTCTGACTTGGACCTCCTCGTTCTTGAAAAGTTAATACCCTTTCGTGAAAAAGCTCTTGTAGTTCTGGCCCAACAACATCCATTTGTTCACGCTTTCCTAAATGCTTACTTAAAAGATAAAAACAATAGAGTCGGTTTTCAAATTACTGAAAATGGTCAAGTTGCAGGTACTTATACTTTTACACTTGATGGACTTCACATTAGTAAAACCGATATCGGAGTGTTAGAGCCAGCTTTTCACGCGCCTTTTTTAGGTACCGTAAAACTTTATGCACTTACAGAAAAATCCGATCTAGAAAAAATGCTTGCAGATCAATCGCTCCTAACTGATGATCTCTTCAAAGTCGCCAGAGAATACCTACCGATGATGACAATTAAATTCGCTAAATAGTTTCGCTTAAAGAGAGGGAGCCACTCAAATTTGAGTGGCTCCCTCTCTTCTTCTTTTCAAATCATTTTTTATTTTGCTTTATATATTGTTTATCACCATTCGAATCGATAACCCGCATTGACTGCCCAAGGCTGATTAAATTTACCGCCACTGGCTCGCTCAATATCAACATACAAGTTGTGTTTCTTCCCAATTTGAGCAGTTGCTCCAACCCCATAAGTAATCCACGAATCACCAAAGCTCTGATTCACTCCAACTCCGTTAAAACGAATTCCGACATCTCCATCAAATTCATGCACATAAGAAGCTTTTGCGTATACATTAATTGGATTTTTACCGGACTTCACTTCGTAACCAGCTTGCATCCCCACTCGTCCCAAAACGCTGTTGTAGCTATCTACATTGATGTTCAGCCCATTTGACGCAGTGAAGCTTCCACCGCTTTGATGTCCGACCGTCAGTTGAGCCTGCGGTTCAACATACCAGCCTTCTTTGGTTTTCCGATCCAGATGTAGTCGTTGACCGATTTCCATGGAAGCGGACAAGCCGCTTGTGTTCATGTCGTCCCCTTTGATCGTCACATTACTCGAATCAAGAACTTTATAGTCGTTTTTCATCCAGCCGTATTTTAAAACCATATCTGCATAGAAGCCAGTTGGAGCCTTATAAGTACCATATACGCCCAGTGTTTTTGAGTCTACCGAACCACTGCCTACACCATAGTCCAAATTTCCCTTGCCATAGCCAAACATTCCGCCTACGTATAGATCTCCGTTTCCTTCTTTTAAAGCAATCTGATGATCCCCACCGACTTGAATGCCACTGTAAGTCATATCAAACCCACTCAAGAAGCTATCTGCGCTAGAGTTAAATTTTCCACCATAGACTTTTGCCCAAACACCATTTTGATTTTCTCCTTGACGAAGATCACCCAGTCGTTGAGTTAAAGTTTGAGTTTCTGCATAGTTTAGCAGATACGACCCCGCAAACCCATTCAGAGAAGCTGAAGCACTAGAGCTCGCTCGTCCAGTCGAGTAAAGATTCCAGTCCGTACCGACCTGTTTCAGCCCATACTCAAAACCACCTACTTCGACTGCATTGACCAAGCTGAAAGCATCTTCGTCACTACTACCCGTTTTGACGATAGTTAATTCGTTTGCCGGATTTACCCAGGCACTCCCTTGATTATTTATACCCACCAAATATTGACCATCTACATGCCCACGAACATCAAGCAAATCACCCTGATTTGCGGCGATATCCGTTCGAAGATTAAACTGTGAGCCATTACCACCGTCTAAATTTTGTAGCACAGTTAGAGTAGAAAAGCTATTACTTCTTTGATTCGCTTCGGGTACAAAAGAAATCGTTGAATTTTGATCAAAATAAAGCATATCTACAAGCGAGTCACCGGTCATTCGCCAATTCGAATCATCATACACCTGAAGACCAACACCATACTTCGAATCAACGATATGTCCCTGCCAATTGGAGTGATCACCGATATAAACATAACCTTCATGCATCTGATTCTCTATATCAATATTATTCTGACTTAGATCCAAGTTGCCAATCCAATCTGAATTGTCCGAAATATAAAGATTCATATAATTATTACCGTTTAGCACAGCATCTCCGAGCCACACAGAATGACCGCTTAAATTAATTGAATTTTGTGATGCATATATCGTGTTGAGTGAATTCGTTATATTAAAGTCACCCTTCCAAATCACATTCCGATAAAGATTCATAAAATGATTAGACGGATAAGAGTCTTCCTTTTCACTACCAATTACCGTCATATCGCCTTCCCAGCTAGAATGATCTTGCATACTAACCGATATATGACCGCTGAATTGCCCTTCATACTTGCTATTATCCACCATTAAACTTCCTTTCCAGGAAGATCCATCATAGATATTTGAACTAAATGCCCCATTCACAATATTCGCATCGCCAACCCAAGCTGAATGGTCACCAACACTTGCACTCCCATAGACTCCAGGTGAATCTTCTTTCCCACTAGAACTTATACTAAGGTCTCCATGCCAAACAGAAGTTCCCGTAACCCCAGCACCGAAGTTGCCCGAACGCGAAATATGGCCATCTAGATTTCCTATCCAAGATGAATTGTCATTCAGCATTACATAGGTTGACAC
>JAGOZY010000098.1 GCA_018058445.1 Negativicutes bacterium
ATTTAACAGCTCTTGCTCGTCATCTAGCTCCTGCTGGCAAAGGAGCTCGGATCTTTATCAAAGACGAAGCCTGTAATCCTTCTGGAAGTTTCAAAGCGCGTCGAGCCTCCGTTTCAGCTTACTACGCTGAAAAATCTGGTTTTGCCGGATTAGTTGCAGCAACAAGTGGCAATTATGGTGCCGCAATTGCTTCACAAGCCGCAATGCGGAACCTAAAATCAATCATCGTTCAAGAAGTTTTTGACAGCTGTGGAATCGGTCAACCAGAAATTGAAGAAAAAGGCCGAGCGTGCGATGCTTATGGCGCTGAAGTACTTCAACTAAGTGTCGGCCCTGAGCTCTTCTATAATTTTCTATTGGTCCTCGAAGAGACTGGCTTCTTCAATGCCTCTCTCTATACTCCATTTAGTATCGCCGGCATCGAGACTTTAGGTGTTGAAATCGTTGAACAGTGTCAAGCGATGACGGGAAAAATGCCGGATATGATCGTCGCTACTCAGGCAGGTGGTGGTAACGTAACAGGAACCGCTCGTGGTTTAATTCGGGCTGGTGCCACTCGCACTCAAATGGTCGGGGCAAGCGTTGACTTAAGCGGCCTACACATGGCAAGCGACACAGATTTTAACCGAAAGTCCTTTACAACCGGTCATACTGGCTTTGGAGTTCCTTTTGCAACAGGGCCCGATCGAGCCGACGTACCACGCAATGCAGCTCGAAGCCTTCGGTATTTAGATCGTTATGTCACTGTTACTCAAGGAGAAGTTTTTTACATTACAGAAGCTCTCGCACAGCTCGAGGGCCTAGAACGCGGCCCAGCAGGCAATACCTCTCTGGCCGCTGCTTTTGCCATCGCCCAAGAAATGCCTTCTGATCAAATTCTTGTCGTACAAGAAACTGAATATACTGGCGCTGGAAAGCACCCGTCTCCTCAGCTCACTTTTGCCAAAGCAAACGGCATTGAAGTTTATCGAGGCGACCCAAGAGAAAATCAACCGGGCAAACGAATTGTCATTCCAGAGCACCCACGCCAAATTGCGGTTACCGATATCTCAATGACCAAACTTCGCCAATCTTACCTTAAAAATGTATTAGCCGGACGCGATGGGCAAACTCTCAATCCACTTGAAATTGAATATCTTGCCGAAGAAATTCGGCTCAGCCCTTCTGAGACAGAAAAAATGTGCCGATAACAGGAAAGCCTGATTATAAAGGAGGTTTCTTCACTATGTCCGAACGAGCAAGTTTTGAAGAACGTCGCAAACATCTTGCAACCATGAACGATCAAGAACTTAAGGATTATTTCTGGAAATTAACGCAAGAAGTCGTTTCACCGATTATCGACCTCGCCCGTACCCATACTTCACCCTCCATTGAACGATCGGTTCTCTTACGCATGGGATTTTCCAGTCTAGAAGCCAAAGAAATTCTATCCCAGTGTATGGAGCACCAATGGCTCGGAAAAGGTGTCGGTCAAGTCATCCTAACTTATAGCAAGCTCTCCGGTTTGCCCTATCGCGAAGCAGGGCTTGGGCTAGCTGCCGGTGAAGGCTGGGATGCTCTAAATTCTCACTGGAAAGGGGATCATTAAAATGAAGCTAAAGCCAAATGAGAAGCTAAATATCCCCGCTCTTTTCGAAGATTTAGGGCACTACCATACTCCCCGCAGAGGATGGGTCTGGCGACAAAAAAAAGAGATGCACTTAGGTCCATTTACCTACAAGCAAGCTTCGGACTCTCTCACCCAATCCATCCCATTGCCTTCTGCAAAATACTTTGGCAATATCGACCCCCAACCAGATTCAACCATTACGACAGAAATTGCCTCAGGACGCTTTGAAGATGATATTAGACGAATGCGAATGGTTGCTTGGCACGGAGCTGATCATATCATGGTCATTCGAACTGCCGGACAAAGCCATTTTGATGGATTAATCGAAGGCACCCCAGAAGGCATCGGCGGAGTTCCGATTACTCGAAAGCAGCTCCGTTCCACCCGACGAGCACTAGACCTTATCGAAGAAGAGGTTGGACGTCCAATCAACTTCCACTCCTATGTCAGTGGTGTCGCAGGCCCTGAGGTTGCGGTCTTATTTGCCGAAGAGGGAATCAACGGCGCTCACCAAGATCCTCAATATAATATTCTTTACCGAAACATCAATATGTACCGCTCGATGGTCGACGCAGCAGTTGCCAAGCACATCATGTCGACCACCGGGATGATTCAGATCGACGGCGCTCATAATGCAAATGCAACAGCCCGCGAAGCTTGGAAAGTCATGCCTGAACTTATGGTCCAGCATGCGATCAACTGTCAGTATTCAATGAATGCTGGCTTTCGACCAGACCAGATCTGTCTTTCGACAGTTCCTCCAACGGCTCCACCAGCTCCCTGTATCGCTCTTGACCTTCCTTATGCGGTCGCCCTTAGAGAGCTCTTTGCCGGATTTCGCTTCCGCGCTCAGATGAATACTAAATATATGGAATCTTGCACACGAGAAGTCACTGTTACCCATGTCTTAAACCTTTTAATCTCAAGACTCACCTCCGCAGATATTCAAAGCACAATTACGCCAGATGAAAGTCGAAATGTGCCTTGGCACTTTAACAATGTGCATGGAGTCAATACGGCTAAACAAGCAATGGTCGGAATGGATGACCTGTTAAGCTTTGTAAAGTTAGATATGGACGGACCCCTAGGCGAAAAAACGCGTGAACTCAAAGAGCGAGCCTGTTTATTCCTTGAAGAGATCATCGAATCCGGTGGTTACTTCTCTGCGGTCAGCCAAGGATTCTTTGTTGATTCCGGCTATTATCCTGAGCGAAATGAAGATGGCATTGCCCGAGATCCTCAAGGAGGAATCGGTCCAAATACAATTCTTTTGCGTGATAAAGACTACTACGCACCGGTCTGCGCACACTTTGGTGCCAACCATTTACCCCCCGAAGGACAAACTAATCCTTGTAGTTTGATTGATGGTTGTACCCTCTGCAAGCCAGAAAAAATTCAATGGATTGACGAGCTCGACCCGCAAGACAACGTGGAGGTTCGTTTATCTGAAAATCAAGAAGAACGTGATTCTGGCTTACTCCGACCGGAAGTACAATGGGCTGGCGACGGGATCATCGCTCTGACTCTTATGTTCCCGACTGACCAGCGAACTGCCGAATTTGCGGCTATGGAGCTAGCGAACCGACTCGGACTTGAGGATGTCGAAGTCATTCATCAGCAAGTCATGCATCCATCTGAAGGCGCTTTAGTTGAAGTCAAAGGACGAGTTCCTTTCGGTATTGATCCGAAGACGCTGGTTATCCCGCCTCTACCAAAAATCAATAGTGCCGACGATATTCGAACTTACGTAAAAGAACAGGGACTCAAAATCGTATCTGGAACTGTTGGGCAAGACGAGCATTCTGTCGGGCTACAGGAAATTATCGATATTAAGCATGGTGGGATCGAAGGTTTTGGAATTGAATGCCACTACTTAGGAACCTCCGTACCTGTCGAAAAATTGGTCGATGCAGCAATTGAGCTTAATGCGGATGCCATTTTAGCAAGTACAATCATCTCTCACGCTGATATCCATCGAATTAACATGCGCCGCCTTGACGAATATTGCCGCGAAAAAGGGGTGCGGGATCGATTCATTCTGATCTGCGGCGGGACTCAAGTCTCATCGGAGATTGCCCGCGAAGAGGGTATGGATAACGGATTTGGGCGAGGAACCAAAGGCATTCAAGTTGCAAGCTATCTCATGGATGCTTGTAAAGCCCGTCGAGGCTCATAATGAAAGCCACTTATCTTATTGCTGAAATCGGTAGTACAACAACTGTAGTGACCGCATTTGGCCCTACCGACGAAAAAAACTTTGCTCGAATCGCTCAGGGACAAGCCCCCACAAGCGTTGCAGATGGGGATGTGACCATCGGTCTCCAAGCAGCACTACAGGAAGCAGAACAATCGTCAAGTGCCCCTTTGGAGTGGGAGCAGATGATTGCTTCTAGCAGTGCTGCTGGTGGGCTTCGAATGACCGTCCATGGTCTGGTCTACGATATGACTGTCAGGGCAGCTCGTGAGGCTGCCCTAGGAGCAGGAGCCAACATTCATTTGATCACAGCTGGCTTACTTAGCGATGACGATCTGTTCGAACTCGAACAAATTAGACCAAATATTCTTCTTCTCGCCGGTGGAGTCGACTATGGTGAAAGTGGGATCATCCTCGCCAATGCAAAAAAAATTACCGAACTATCGTTTCGCTTACCTGTTGTTTTTGCTGGAAATCAAGCCATCAAAGGACAAATTCTCCGAATCTTTCAAGAAGCTAACTTTCCCATACGAATTGTCGAAAATGTCTATCCCCGCATCGATCAGCTCAATGTGGAGCCGACTCGCAAGGCAATTCAAGATGTCTTTGAAGAACATATTGTTGAAGCTCCCGGTATGAGTAAAATTCGTGAGATGGTCACTGGGAAAATCACACCTACCCCCGGGGCGGTATTACTCGGCGCTCAGCTACTTCAAAAAGCGATTGGCGATTTAGTTGTCATCGATGTAGGGGGAGCCACCACAGATGTCCACTCAGTAACCGCCGGCGATCCAGAAATCGCAGCCATGCTGATTGCACCTGAACCGTTAGCGAAGCGAACAGTTGAAGGGGACTTAGGAGTTTATATCAATGGAGAAAAAGTGCTCTCTCTTTGCGATGCCGAATTGATCGCCAGAGAGCTTAATTACCCACAAGAAAGGTTACAGGAGCTCATCGTCCCCATCCCAAAAAGTGAACTAGAAAAAAACTTCGTCACTCTATTAACCGAAAAAGCGACTTGGACAGGAATGATTCGTCACGCCGGAGTTCTCGAATATCTGTATGGACCCACTGGAAGAATGACTGTCTCGCGGGGGAAAGATTTAACTGCAATTCGCTGGATCATCGGAACTGGCGGCGCTTTAACTCAGCTTCCAAATGGCAGAAGTATCTTAAGCAAGCTTAACCAACCTCGCAGTAGCCAAGTTCTACTACCGCGACATGGACAGGTTCTCTTGGATAAAGACTATATCCTCGCAGCAGCAGGGCTACTTGCAGAAGTAAATCCCGAGGGAGCTTTAGCTCTTTTAGGCACTAGTCTATTTGAAAGCATCGAGCTTTTTAATAAGGCGCGAGACTCTCACAAAAAAGAAAGCTGCGAGAACTAATTATTTAACTCTCTCAGCCGAATATATAACTCTTTAAATTACTGGTTTTTACAAAACATCAAAGGGTTTAATCGGATTTTGACGAAGTGTATTAGTGTTGAGGATTTTCTATGATTTTGAACCCTAAAAGCTCCAATCCTTGTGCGCTGAACTCCTTTGCCTAAATTTCACTTTTAGAA
>JAGOZY010000099.1 GCA_018058445.1 Negativicutes bacterium
CGCCACCAATGCTACTTAATGCAAAAGGGAGTACAAAGAAAAAGGCGCCTAGAGCAGGTACGCCTAAGAAAGTAGTCGCGATGGGTACAGAGACGAGACTGCCGATAATTCCTGTTCCAACCACTTCTCCAGCAATTGCCCAGCCAATTTTCTTTGTTTTTTTATAAGCGTAGCCAGCTAAAAAAGCTCCGAACAAACTGCCGGGAAAAGCGAGAAGTGACCCTGTGCCCAATAAAAAGCGAAGCGTCGAAATGAGAAAGGCGCTACTTACGCTGTAAGAAAGGCCAAGCCAAGCTGCGATGAGAATATTTAGAGCACTTTGAACCGGAAAACAACGTGAAGCACCGACAGGAATTGCGATTAGATGAGCGGAAAGAACTCCAATAGCGATTAATAGAGCAGTCAGGGTCATTTTACGAATCGGCATAATAAACCTTCTTTCCTAAATGGATTTTCGCCAGAGAAATGGCGATTTTCCCAAGAAATAATAAAGAATTCCAGTGATAAGAATGATCGGAAGGGTAGAGCCCCAATCCCAATTTAGGCTTAAAAGATAATGATAGAGGGAAAGCCCGACGAACCATGTAGCAAAAGCACTAACATTGAGAATGAGGGTGTTGTCAGTTTCGCGTTTTTTATGGATAAAATAGTCCACAAACAAGATGGTGAAGAGCGGAACGAAGACCGAGCCAATGATGAGGAGAAAGTTCTCATACTGATCCATATTTGCCCAGAGAGCTAATAGAATACCGATCACCGTGACTCCGAGAGCGGAACTTTTTTCCGGCATCTTAGGCCACAGATGGGAAAGACAAACACCGGCAGAATAGGCATCAAGGAATGTTGTGGTAACTGTAGAAAGAAGTAAAATGCCTAAAGCGGATAGACCGAGCTTAGCAGCGAGCATCATGGCTGGAAGATCGGAGCTCCCGGCGATGATAGCCAGACCTAAACCGATGACGTACATCCAAGAACTTCCGAGAAAATATCCGAGTCCACTTCCAAAAGTAGCACTTGATTTATTTTTTGCAAAGCGGGTATAGTCCGCAATCAAAGGCACCCAGGAAAGAGGCATAACCAAACTAAGCTCAAGACCTAGACCAAAGGGAAGGCCATTTGTTGCAGGTGCATCGAGCAGTATTTGTCCTTGTCCATAGAAAAGTGCCCAGCTCAAAGATAACGTGAGAATTGCTAGCAGCCCCACAGCCCCCATATTTAAGCTTTTCCAGCTTCCTTTGGGGCCAAGCCAAATCCAAAGAAAAACTAAGCCACCGACGACCCAAACCCAAAGAGTCTGATCACCGAATTTCCATAGAGACTGGCTGAGAACTTCTAAGGACTGAGCCGCTGACAAGATCATGATGGCTGTCCAACCAATTAATTGAAGTATGTTTAAAAAAGAAAACAATCGAGATCCGATGGAACCAAAAGTTAAGCCTGTGGAGGCAATGGCTGGGAGCTTAGATTCAAATCCAATCCGGCCTGCTAAAATCAAAAAACTTGTACCAATTAAATGACCCAAAATAATAGCGAATAACCCGCGCATAAAGCCAAGGGGGGCTAGGATTCCGCCTGCGAGAATTTCGGTGATCGAGATGGCAGCGCCAAACCAGAGAGTAAATAAGTGGCGAGTTGATAGTAGAGTCTGTTGATTCATGAGAAAACCCCTTTCCAATTTTGGGCGTGACTTTGTTTTTTGTTTAAGCGAACAATAAAATAAGCCCATTCTCGAAAGAATGCGCTTTAATCTGGCATTGTGCCTTTGAACGCTTTCCTACGCTGGTATCAACCAGATCAGGTTCAAGGGTCACAGAATTAGGGTTCTGTATCTCAGTCGGCCTAGATATTCCGACCCCCCTAGCTTGCATGGGCTAATCATGGTTTGCAGTCATTTGGCAAACCTGTTAGCTTTCTGCTATGATATTTGATTTTACTTTTTTAAAATGTTATTTCCGTTTAATAAAAACAGAGAATAAATTTAATCTAATCATAAATCATTTTGGAAAGTCTTGCAACTAGGGGCTTTAAGATGTCCGCAGAAAGAGCTAAAAACCTCCCTTGATTCCTTTAGACACAAGGGGTTTGGTGTGTTTTGAGAGAGGGGTTTTTGCAATTGACCTGTGTTCCATGATAAGATAAAAAATATAGTTTTTTGAATGAGGAGGGTGAGATTTTGGGGAAAGAGATAAGTAAGGTTTTTTTATTTCTAGCTTTAATCCTAGCACCTGCGCTTAGTTATGCCAGTGACGTGACGGTAACCAATGAAGTAGCTCCGATCGCTTCGGAGGAAGCTCCGGCAATTGACGCGTGGAGTTTGGGTCATGGAAGTCGAGGGTCGGAAGTTCATCAACTTCAACAATCTTTAGCTCAAATGGGCTTTTTAGCTTCTCCTGCTGATGGTGTATTTGGCAATCAAACTGAGCAAGCAGTCCGCAAGGCTCAGCGAAATTTAGGTATGGATGAAAATGGTCTTTGTGACCGTCGGTTAGTGGAAGGGCTACGTCGTATGAACGATACACCGCCAAGTCGTAGCGGAAGTAGTGTACGAGCTCGCCAAGTTTTGACCATGGAAGCGACAGCGTATACTCGTCATGATGCAGGAGTTGGCGGAATCACAGCAGGTGGAAATCCGATGCGCCGCGGATTGGTCGCGACGGACCCTCGCATTATCCCCATGGGAACTCGCTTATATATTGAAGGATATGGCTATGCGATTGCTGATGACACAGGTGGAGCGATTCGAGGCCACAAAATTGATTTGGCTGTAGACACTCTGACCGAGGCTTATCAAATTGGCCGCCGGCAAATGACCGTTTATATTTTAGAATAAAGAAGGTTGGACAAGTAATTAAAAGAGAAGGCAATTGTCTTCTCTTTTTTGCTTTGTACTGCTAGTGAAGATATTGCTTCTACTTTGTTTTGTAAGCTATACTCAACATAGAGATACAGAATCAAAGGAGAAAATTGATGAGAATAAGTCCGCTATCTATGCTCGTTGGAGGGCAGTTTTTTAGCGCTTTTGCTGATAATATGGCCTTTTTTCTTGTTGCCGCAGCAGTGACAAAATATGGTTATCCAGCTTGGTACTTGCCAGGCGCTATGGGTATTTACTTTGCTATCTATGTGCTGGTATCACCTTGGGCAGGATGTCTGGCAGAACGCTTTCCCAAAGGGAGAATGTTTGTCATTGCTAATGCCTGTAAGGCGTTATTCTTTGTGGCGATTGCCTTGAGGCTGGACCCGATGTATGCTTACATTTTTTTTGGAATCGGATCGGTTCTTTATAGCCCAGCCAAATATGGCATCCTTCCCTTTTTATGCAAAGGCGAAAAAGAATTAATTCGGGGCAACTCTTTTGTTGAGGGTAGCACAATTATTGCTATTATTCTGGGAACTGTCATCGGTAGCAAGCTAAGTGATCAAGGGATTTTTCTAACCTGCGTCATTGCGCTAGCCCTTCTCTTCGTTGGAACAATTCTTGTAGGGATGCTACCACGAACGCCCACCGTGAGTGGTGAGGTCTTCAAGGACAGCTTGGCCCATTTTTTTGAAGATTTGAAGTTTTTTATGACCCATCGGGATGGCGGATTTTTCTCTGTTTTTGGGTCGGTGATTTTTTGGATGGCGACTCGAGTACTCCAAACGTTACTTTTTGTTTGGGTTCCTCTTGTTCTTGGCTTAGAAGGGAACGAGCCGGTTGGTATTTTAACTGGTGTTAGTGCTGTCGGAACGGTATGCGGCGCATTATTGGCCCCGCGTCTTGTTTCTTATTGGCAGGGAAGCCGAATGATTGGTATTGGTCTTTTGATGGGTGTTGGAATCTTAGGCATTGGATTTATAGACAATCATATTCTCCTTGGCATTGCCCTGTTTTTCATTGGATTTTTAGGTGGTCTGTATTTAATTCCGCTAAATGCGTTAAATGAGCACGTTGGAGCAACTCGAATGGGAGCTGGTCGAGCCGTTGCCGTTCAAAATTTTATGGAAAATCTTTGTACTGGAATTGCAGTGACTGCTTATACTTTCGCGATGGAGCGAGGCGCTTCGCCACAAACGATACTCTGGGCCATTGGTCTGGGATTGATCCTCTTTTTATTGGCTCTTTGGCCATATCGAACACAGGAGACCGATCGAGATGAAGCATAAAGTAAAAAAGAACAGCTTTTGTGTCTTTTTTATGAACAATATTGCCTGAGTGAAGGGATTAGCTCTTAAATAATGAATGAAGAAGAGAATAGCTTAGTTGCTCTGTGTTAAAGGAGAGACGTGTATGAAGAAGTGGATAACTTTGGGATTGGCATTAGTCCTATTTACGGGGGTTTGTTCTGCGGAAAGCGAAATGAACAAATTGGAAGTAGAAGGGCCTGTAAAAAATTTGATTGTCTGGCGTGAAGTCGGTGGGCAAGTTAACGGCGAAAAGAAAGTGTATGAATTTTCCCGTGAAGGCTCACTCGAAAAGATGCAAAAGCGGCTTAACGCAGTTCCTATGGAAAATACCTCCTATGATCACCGAGAAAGACCGACAAAAATTTCCGGTATGACTGGTGATGATCAGATGCTTTTTGTGTATGAAGAAGGAGCCCAAAGCTTCTCAGCGACAAAAAATGGAAAAAGGCAATTAGAGGGAAAACTGAATGAGCAAGGAAAACCTCTTGTTGTCAAAATCTTGTCAGAAAAAGACCAAACGTTACTTGGGGAACAGCATTTTGAATATGATGGTCGGGGCAACGAAGTAGTGGCGTCTTTTTTCAAAGCTGACCAAACGGGAACGCTCCAATTGGGTGCAGTGACAAAGCGTGTGTTTAATGAAAAAAATCAAAAGATCAGTGAGACGATTACTCGCGGTTCACAAAGTTTCTCCAGCGAGTATTTTTACACAGAAAAAGGATTTCTTGAGAAAGTCTTAGCAACGAATGCTGCTGGCAAACAAGTTGAGTACCAATTTAAATATGAAAAATTAGATAAACAAGGTAACTGGTTAGAACGTTCTTGTATTAAAGCTGGAACCGTTGTTTTCGTTGAAAAGCACCAACTAGGTTACTACTAATCTCTTCAAGCTAAAAAGCGCAATTCATGAATTGCGCTTTTTTTATTTTAATTAAAAATTATTTTTTGCAGGATTCCGAGTGGATTACACGGAATTAACCTATTAATGAGAATCTTTGAGAAAGCCGAGGTTTTTGGAGGATTTGGAAGCATGGAGGATAAAGAAAATGGAAGAATGTTGTTGCTCCTTTGATGTAAGATCTTATCTGAATTAATTAGAGGAGGAAGTTAGATGAACTGGACAGTTTTAATCAACGTATTTATTTTTATTATTTTATTGGGTGT
>JAGOZY010000100.1 GCA_018058445.1 Negativicutes bacterium
GCCTTCTCCCTTTCTCTTTTTTGGGCATTAATGGCAGTTGGACGCTTTGCTTCAGGCTATTTGAGCCGAATGATTTCACTCAAAAAGTTCTTGCATCTTCTGATGGGATTTTCCTTAATCGGTTTTGTAGGCTCCATCTGGCTATTAAGCTCCCAATGGGCATTTTTCTGGGTAGCTCTTGCCGGATTGGGTTGCTCCGGTCTCTACGCGACTATTCTTTCGCGAGGCACTCTCCTGCTCACAGCCCCCTCAGCTAAATTAACCAGCTCTATGGTAACCATCGGATCGTTTGGTACAGTCGCAGCGATGGTCATATCGGGCTTACTTAAAAATCATCTTTCGATTCATTCCCTGCTTATCTTTTATTTTATATTATTATTCACATCAGCCATTGCCATCAGTTTATCCTTTGTTACAGAAAATAAATCAAAGAGAAGCTAAGGAGAGTATTATGAAAATCTGGAACAAATTCTTAACGGCTAGTGTTCTGTTTATGTATTTATCCTTTGGAATTGCCGAAGGTGCAGCAGATACTGTAAAATTTAACCCCCAATGGAAAGCTGGCGAAGAAGCTGAGTATCTCACCCATGCTCTGATTAGCCTAAAGATCGCCGAGTATCCTAAGTTTTCTGGAACGATTCTGGATATCCAAGGAAAAACAACCTATCAAGTCCTTGAAACCACAAAAAAATCAACTTCTTTGCGTAGATCAAACTCAGACACCGTGATCACAACTCCTTTCGCAGCATCCCTTTCCCCTGAATTGCAAGCTTATACCTACTCACTCCAAAATAACCTCACAGAACTTGCTGAATTATTCGATACCTCTCGAGACGAATATGATTTAAACCAGAAGGGATATCTTATTCGTACAAATAATGTCGATGAACAAAGACAGTGGCTTGAAGAATATTATAATTTCTTTAAACGGTCTTCTCTGTCCACAACTTCAACTTATGATATTTTATCAGAGCAACAGAAACAACTCGCTCTTTTAATCCAAGAAACACCGGATAAACCAGAAAAAGTTTACGGTGTTCATCCTACAGATTTTTTCAGAAAATCTTTCCCAACCGAGCAAAAAATTTCCAACCCACTTAAAGTTCCTCTACCCAAAGAACCCGGCAAAAAAGCTCTAACCATAGAAATTCCAGGCGAACTTCTGGCTCTGAAAAATGGTTCTTCAAATCAAATCATCACAACCTATTCGCTCTCCAATGAGGATGCGGCTAGTTTAATAATTGATCTACTCAATCGCGAAAATCCTAAAGAAGCACAACAATTTCAAGAATCTTGGAAAAAGCTCAAAACACTCGGGGTTCGCTTCAACTCAGACATGGAGATCACAAGCGAATTCCACTTTCAAGATGGTGACAACTGGCCAAACCTTCTCACGACTCACTATGAATGGACATTTATCCTAGTCCTTAAACCCTTAAAAACACTCGATAGTTCCAAATTAGAATTACTCCCGGACTCGTTACATGGGAAATTAATAGTCACCCTACAAGAAACGAAAAATAACTGACTAAATAAAATTTCTTCTCTTCATCAATTTATAAAACTTTAAAAAGAATCTGACTCATTTCGAGTCAGATTCTTTTTAAAGTTTCGACATTTTTTGACAAGCCTATTTTTAAAACGATTTAATTTCTTTTCTTTTAAATTAAGCTTCTTTGATTGCTTAAACTCTTTTTTTGTTTCTTTTGTGATAATTTTACTATTTTACAAGCAACTTCACGATACTTATTTCGACATTTTTTTAAATTTCTACTTTTTGAAAACGGTTTATTTCTTTTTTAAACTATGGTAACATTTGAAACGAGGAGCAAATTAATTATCTACAAAATAAATATTAATCGCTTTTTTTAGAAAACTACAGTTCTAAAATTTTAATTCGAAAAAATGTGACTCTAAAGAATATCAGATCATCTATATTTATGTTTTATTTTATGATTCTTTCGGTAAATCAATGCCTATAAAAAATAAAGGGGGAGAATGTTATGAAATCTAAGTTAGTAACACCACAAAATCCGATGTCTCCAGAGGAAATCCGAGCCCGCTTAATCATGAAAAAAGTTAAGCAGATCGATATCGCAAGGCAATGTGAGGTTTCTCATGTTGCAGTTCGATTGGTGATCGAAGGAAAAACGGTAAGCAGACGTATCCGGCAAGCGATTGCCAACGTCATTGAAGTTCCTCTTGAAGTGATTTGGCCAACTCATGGTGTAGTACCAAACCTCGGTGATACCTCAAAAACCTATTCAATCTTTAGTTAAAGCAGAAAAAAGCACCCGCAAATTGCGGGTGCTTTTTTATTCTTTTTTGTAATCACCAAGTAGCTGCATATCCTTCAGTTCGATATTCACTACCGGCAGCATATGTGCCATTCGGTAAGCGACAAATAATCTGCCCCCGACCAAATACCCCATCCTCTTGCGAGTATTGAATATCATGACCTTTGCGAACCAGTGCCGCTGCGACCTGCTGAGGGAAAGAAGGCTCTACAGTAACTTTTTTCCCGCCGTCCCACTGCCAACGAGGAGCATCCAACGTTGCTTGGGGATTTAAGTGGAAATCCACCATATTGCTGACAACCATCAGATGAGCTTGTGGCTGAATCGGCCCGCCCATGACGCCGAAAGGCCCGACTGCTTCGCCATCTTTCGTCATAAATCCAGGAATGATTGTGTGGTACGGACGTTTGCCCGGCACAACATACTTAACGCTGTCTTTGTCCAGATTAAATGCAAAGCCGCGATCTTGGAAAGCAATTCCCATATCAGGGATAACAACGCCAGAACCAAATCCATAGTAGTTACTTTGGATATAAGAGACCATATTTCCTTCGTCATCGGCTGTACAAAGATAGACCGTACCACCACCTGGTGGTTTACCCGGAGTTGGATCAATCGCAGTTTCGCCAATCAGTTTACGACGCTCAGCAGCATATTCTTTCGAAAGTAAACCTTCGATGTCCATATCCACAAAACGCGGGTCACCAATATAGTGATGACCATCAGCAAAAGCTAATTTTAGTGATTCCATTTGCTTATGATAAGTATCTGGGTGATCTTTTCCCATTGGGAAATCAAACCCTTCAAGAATATTAAGAGCAGTTAAAACAACCAATCCTTGTCCATTTGGCGGGATCTGCCAAACGTTATAGCCCCGGTAAGTTGTTGTTAAAGGCTCCACCCACTCCGGCTGATGAGCTGCCAGATCGTCTTTACGTAAAAAGCCGCCATGCTCTTTCATGAAAGCATCAATTTTATCAGCGATTCGTCCGCGATAGAACGACTCCGCTTTCGTCTCAGCAATTTCACGCAATGTTGCAGCGTGACCAGGCAATTTCATCACATCGCCTGGCTCAGGAAGTGTTCCATCAGGAGCAAAAGTATCAAACCAACCTTTAAATACTTCACCCTGAGTTTGTCTTTCCTTTGCGAAAATACCGCCCCCACGTTTCCAATAACGGGAAGCCGTTGGATGAACTGGGAAACCTTCTTCAGCATATTTAATGACCCGCGATAAGACTTCAGTTAAAGGAAGTTTACCGTATTTTTCTGATAGAGCTGCCCATGCGGAAGGAATTCCTGGCACAGTGATTGGAATCAATCCATACTGAGGAATCGCATCGACTCCTTTAGCCCGAATATTTTCTTCTGTCATCAGTGCTGGTGCTGCTCCACTAGCGTTAAGACCATGAAGTTTTTTCTCTTTTGCAATCCAGACCAAAGCAAAAGCATCGCCACCAATACCATTACCAGTAGGTTCTACGACAGTCAGTGCTGCTGCTGTTGCAATCGCTGCATCAATCGCATTTCCACCCGCCTTCAGTACATCGAGACCAATTTGAGCTGCTAGTGGCTGCGAAGTGCAGACCATTCCGCGACGACCGTATGTCACCTGACGGCGCGATGGGTAGGGAAGATAATGGGGATCAAAATTCATGTAGATTTCCTCCTTCAATATAATAAAAGTTTATGTGATTACAAAAATTAGTGACCCTAGCCCCGATCCCTGTATTGTCTAGGACTTAGACCGACATGACGCCGAAATAATGTACTAAAGTAGTGTTGACTTGCAAACCCAGCCCGGTCAGCCACCTCACCAATCGTCCAGTCGGGATTCGCGATCAACCATTCTTTCGCCTTCTCCAGACGCAATTGATTGATATACTCCGTCAGAGGCAATCCGACTTCTTCATGAAATCGTCGACTCAGATAAGCCGGGTGAACGTGGACAACTGCCGCTAAATCGGAAAGCGAGAGCTTTTCGGAAAACTGTTTTTGCACAGTTTCTTGAACTTGGCTGATAACAGTCGAATAAATCTTTACTTCTTCTCGCTGGTGCTTCTGAAGCACAGCCAACAGCTCTCTTTCAATCACTGGTTTACTCAAATAATCAGCAACTCCCAGTTGGAGAGCCCTTCTTGTATGAGTGAAGTCAGTTTGAGCAGTCACCATCACAACCGGTAAATTGGGGTAATCCACTCGTAAACGCTCTGCCACTTCAAGACCATTCAAACCCGGCATATTGATATCCAGCAAGATGAGATCAAAAAACACCTTTTTGAGAGAACTTAGAGCTTCATTTCCGTCAACAGCTCGACGAACTTGCCACGAAGGATCAAAACTATGGATCATCCATTCAAGTTGATCTAACTCTAACGGTTCATCATCAACAATCAGTATCCGCATTCCACTCCCCCTTACAAAAGATTATACCTTAAAGTACTCGACTTTCCATTTTCGCGGTTTCTTGGGGATCAATTTTGGGCCACCAAGCAACCGCTAAAGTGCTTTGACCTTCTTTTCGAAGCTGAATTCCAGCTTGACCCCCAAAGAGCAAATCAAGCCGTCGCCGCAAATTATGAAGTCCTTCACCACCCCGTCGCAAGTTACCTTGCTCCGGTTCCTCCGGACCATTATCTTGCACAATCAATTCGATAGTCCGTTCTTTTTCACTGAATTTTACAATCAGCTCCACTTGACCGATTTGTTTTTCAAGGCCATGCTTGAAAGCATTTTCAATCAAAGTTTGAAGCAAATAAGGAATGATATACTCCTTTTTTAAACTCTCTGGACAGATGATTTGAATCGCTAAACGGCTACCAAAACGCATTTGTTGGATGCCCAAATAATGAGCAGACTGACTTAACTCATCTTCAATAAGCGCCACTGTTGGGCGAGAAGCATAGCCAGCCCGAAGAAAAAGAGCCAAGTGTTCTAACGCTTGAAGGAGCTCCTGCCGTCTATCTAAGCG